>JAIVWD010000141.1:0-8322 GCA_049190315.1 Deltaproteobacteria bacterium
TTTTAACCTAAATTGAGCGGTTTTTTACTCAATCTGCGCCGATCTCTTGCGCATAAAGGCTTCGCAAAAATCCTCGACATATCCACGGGTATGCCTGCGGTTTTTGCAAATCCTTATGCATCAAGATCTCAGCACATATCTTCGCAAAAAATCGCTCAACTTAGGTTTAACCTGAGTTGATAAACTCGTAAAATTTTACTTTTTATGAGTTCATAAATCCATATTTGGATATGAATTTCTGTCTGTTTAACACTTCAAAATATATGATTAAAACCCTTGCATATAAATTAAAACAAGTGTAACAAACCCACCAAAGATTTATTCTCAAAAAGGAGATGCTAATTATGAATAATGGTTTGTCAGAAATTGATGAGCTTTGTATCAATACCATCCGCACGCTTTCCATGGACGCTATTCAAAAAGCCAATTCCGGCCATCCTGGTGCACCAATGGGTCTCGCACCTGCGGCCTATATCCTGTGGAAATGCTTTCTGAAACATAATTCCAAAAATCCTGAATGGATAGATAGAGACCGCTTTGTACTTTCAGGCGGACATGCCTCTATGCTTCTTTACAGTCTTCTTTATCTTTCCGGTTACGATTTAACACTGGATGACATAAAAAATTTTCGTCAGTGGGGAAGCAAAACTCCCGGACATCCTGAATTCGGTCATACACCCGGCGTTGAAACTACAACAGGTCCATTGGGTCAGGGATTTACCAATGCTGTGGGAATGGCCCTGGCTGAAAGACATCTTGCAACAATTTTTAACCATCCTGATTACGAAATCATAGATCATTATACGTACATGATATGCGGTGACGGAGACCTTATGGAAGGGATTACCGCTGAAGCCGCATCTTTTGCCGGACACATGGGTCTTGCAAAGTTGATCTGTATCTATGATGACAACAAAATATCCATTGAAGGAAATACAGATATAACATTTACTGAAGATGTCGGCCTGAGATTCAAGGCCTATAACTGGCATGTAATTAGAGTAGAAGACGGAAACAATTTAGACGATATCCATAGAGCCATTAAAGAAGCCAGGGAAGAAACAAACAAACCATCCATTATTATCCTGCGGACGCATATTGCCTTTGGCAGCCCGAATAAACAAGACTCTGCTGATGCACATGGATCTCCTCTTGGAGAAGAAGAAATCCGATTAACAAAAAAGAATTTAGGCTGGGATGAAAATGTTTCTTTCTATGTTCCAGAGCAAGTTATTAAAATGTTTGAGGAATGCATTGACAAAGGGAAAAAGGCCGAATCCATCTGGAAAGAAAAGTTCGAGGAATATTGCAGTAAATATCCTGTTCTGTCAAAAAAATTAAATGATTCATTAAACAATTCTTTAAATAAAGGCTGGGATGCGAACCTGCCTGATTTTTCAAAAAATGAAGGGCCAATAGCTACAAGAGCTGCTTCAGGGAAAATACTTAATGCCATTTCCGAAAATATACCTTATCTTATAGGAGGTTCTGCAGATCTGGCCCCTTCAAATAATACAATTATAAAATCTTCTCATGATTTTCAAAAAAACATGTTCGACGGACGTAATATACGTTTCGGGGTAAGGGAACATGCTATGGGAGGAATAATGTCAGGGATAGCTCTCCATAAAGGGCTCAGGCCTTATGGCGGGACTTTCTTTGTTTTCGCCGACTACATGCGGCCGGCAATACGCCTTGCCTCACTTATGAAGTTACCTGTAATATACATCTTTACTCATGACAGTGTTGCGGTTGGCGAAGACGGCCCAACCCACCAGCCGGTAGAGCATCTTGCCGGCTTAAGAGCTATTCCCGGGCTTACAGTAATTCGACCTGCTGATGCCACAGAAACAATAGAAGCATGGCGTCTGGCTGCCCAAACCACGGATTACCCTGTAGCCTTAATCCTCAGCCGTCAAAAACTTCCTGTTATTGACAGGACGATTTACAGCTCTGCTGACAAGCTGGTTAACGGCGCTTATATTCTGTCGGATTCCGACGGCAAACCGGATATTATACTAATAGCTACAGGCTCGGAAGTACACATCACACTCAAAGCAGGAAAGATTCTTGAAGAAAAGGGTATCTCCGTCAGAGTAGTAAGTATGCCGAGCTGGGAGCTGTTTGAAAACACATCACAAGAATATAAAGACAAAGTACTCTTGCCGGATGTAAATGTGCGGATCGCTGTTGAGGCAGGTATCTCCATGGGTTGGGAACGCTATACAGGAAGCAGTGGCGCAGTAATCGGCATAAATGAATTCGGTGCTTCCGCACCTGGAAATATAGTTATGGAAAAATTCGGATTTACATCTGAAAACATTGTACAAAAAGCAACAGAACTTTTATCCGGAAAACAGCATGGATTTTAAACTTTTTATTACTACATTTGGTTTAGTATTCCTTGCAGAACTTGGAGATAAAACCCAATTAGCCACATTAAGCCTTTCAGCTAATTACAATTCAAAAATTTCCGTATTTTTGGGCTCAGCTTTTGCCCTGATTGTGAGTTCCCTTCTTGCGGTATTATTCGGGGCAGGGTTAAGTCGCCTTTTACCTCCAGATTATATACAAATCGGAGCAGGAATCTTTTTTATAGTCATTGGTATATGGATGTTGATTTCTATAACAAGAATTGTTTGATTTTAATTAAAAATTTGAATAGAAATAAAGTATGAACAAAAAAATACAGAATATCTATATCCGAACATGGTGGTTTGCATTATGTTTACTGGTTTTTCTTGTTTTTTCATTTCCTTTATTTGCAGAGGAGAAAAAAGAAAACAGGTATATGGGCTCTGATTCTTGTAAACCCTGCCACGAAGCTCAGTATATTTCTTTCATGCGCCATGCCAGAAAAAGCCGCTCCTTTGAAAGTATACAAAAGATGAAAAAAGGTCTTACTGAAGACGAAATCCAGGGATGTTATGCCTGTCATACCATGGGATACGAGAAACCCGGCGGTTTTATAAGTCCTGAAAAAACACCTGAACTTAAAAATGCAGGGTGCGAAGTCTGCCACGGGCCCGGCAAGATCCATATCGAAACAGAGGATTCGGCTTATATCATTCGTAACGTGACAATAGACATTTGCCAGGAATGTCACATTGAAGAGCGGGTTCAGGCTTTTCGATACAAGCCTATAATTTATGCTGGTTCCCACTGATAAATTTTTTGTCAATTGTGCTTTGCAAGTGCATTCAAAACAAGTGTTATTGGCCTGTCTTCCTCGCTTTTTCCGGTAAAACGTATTGGTCCCGGTCTTCTGTAGTTGTCCTCACAAGGTGCTGCCGCAAGCCATTTATCTCTCAATGATTTTACAACTTGAAAGGATATGGAATTAACATCTACAACACTTTTTTCCAATACAAGTGATAGTTTCCCTTTTCTTTCTTCAAGATGCATAAGTGGAGCAATTGGAATTCCAATCGGCTCCCATCTGGAAAAATCCATTTCTAAATTTTTTATGGCCGCCATCTGGCTGGTTGCACCATTAGCTATCAGGCTAAAAACAGTTAATCCGAGATTATAAGTATAAATACAATCAAATCTTGTGGGGTCACTTCCCCTGCCGTCGTAACCGTAAAAATGGACCTGAGTCTTAAACTTTGGAACAGATTTTTTATAAATTTTCTCAACAGGAGCAGGGATTATGTCATTTTTCTGAATAGCTCCTTCTTTTACCATAGTCTGTTTTAGCGTTTTTTTAGATATAATGGATTCTTTCAAAAGGAAAAACTTCTCTTCTTTATCATAGTTCTTGAAAAGTATGGGGCCAAAGTAATCAGGATCAAGCCCGCCTTTTGACAAAGTCTTTCTATAATAAGCATTATCAATCCCTAACTTATAAATCCCTTTTTCTTTAAGAATATTCAAATAATCTTTTACCAGTCCCATGATTACCTTATCTGTCTCAACCAGCGAAAACTGGAAATTCCCATGGCTGTCTCTTTCGATCAGAAGCCCTTCCTGGAAAAATTCGGGTATATCATTGAAAAGATCATCATCCCTTGTATTCCAGATCGAAAACGAATTATCTTCACGTGAAAGCCTTGCCAGCCTGCGCAAATATTCCAGCTTGTCCTCAAGAAGCGGAAAATCCGAGTGAAGATCAGTATCATGTGCCTGGTTATATTCAGCAATTATTGCATTAAGTTTGACGATAAAAATCTGTATTTCATCAACAAACTCCAGAATACCTTCCGGTATGACAATTACGCCATAGTTTTTCCTGGAAGCAGCTCTTTTAACAATACCTTCGCAAATCATACGCGAAAGATGCCGCAGCGTAATACCATAAGCGCTATAATCCGTTATCCCCTCTTTCTTTGCCTTTTCGAGTCTCCTCTTGTCAATATAGTCAGCCAGATCCTCACCGATCAGAGTCATATTTGCATGGGTCTGTAAAGCTACTTCAAGCGCCAAATGGCTTGCGACTCTTCCCATAACCTTGCAAATATGCCAGTATTTTACATCTGAACTGCAATCAGTACAAAGATTGCTTATAGCAGTTGCAAAAGCTCTGGCTGCTGTATGAAACCCAAAGGATATAGCGCATAAAATATTACCTTCAGCGTCTTTTACTTGTATATCGCCATCAATTGTCTTAGGCACACCAATGACTTGAATGCCGTCTTCAAACATCTCTTGAGCAAGAAATGCCGCATTAGTGTTGGAATCATCTCCCCCTACTATTACAAGAGCATCAAGATTAAGCTTTTTGCATGTCTCTTTTGACAGCGCCATTTTTTCTTTTGTATCTGTTTTAGTCCTGCCGGTCTTGAGCATTGTAAAACCGCCCAGATTCTTGTACTTGTCAACAAGACTGTCGGTAATTTCGATAGCCTCGTTTTCAAGTATTCCATCTGGTCCAAGCAAAAAACCGTAAATTTTATTCTCGGGGTTAGCTTTTTTTGCAGCATCATAAAGACCGGCAATAACATTATGTCCTCCAGGCGCAGGTCCTCCGGAAAATACAATGCCGATATTACGTTTTTTGCAGTATTTTTCTTTTAAAGATTCTTCCAGGTCTTCAGACCCTGTTATGTTCTGTACCTTATTATCTATAATGTTCGGCAATTGCTTTTTTGCTTCATTATCAATGACAAATCTAAATTTAGAATTATCCTGCAAAGCAGTATAGGGATATGTAAAAACTTTACATACAGAAGGAGCATATTCTCTTCTTTCAACTAATTCCTGGTTAATATTGCTGGTTACCTTTTGAACTTCAGGATGTTTCAAAAGATCTTCAAGGGGTAATGATTCTTTCTTTGACATAGCCAACCTCCAGAAATTTTGATGCAAAAAATTATTTGCACAAATTACTCAACAGCTCTTGGGTTTGCAAGCGATTTGTGCTGATCATCGACTTTGCAATGACCTGTCTGTATGCAACGCACAGGCAGGCGAAGGATGCAGCACAACGCGGAAAATAGATTTTTTTACGAAGCCGTCAATTATTCCAGGATCTTAAAATCCCAGACTTTGTCTTTGTAAATGTCCCTTAGTTTGCTGGAAGCTTTTTCCGGTGATTTGGTTCTCCAGGTTAAGGGTAAATTTTCGTGGGTCATATCTTCAACCTCATATGTCCAGCCATCTTCTTTCTGTACAAGAATCAATGAAACAATTCCGCTGTACTTTTCCCCTTTTGTACTGACTTCTGCTTTATGAATTATAATATTTTTCTCAGACAAAATTATTTTAACTCCAGTATTTTTTTTAATTGTTTGACCACATTATTCTTATGCGTAGCCTTCCAGTAAAGTCTGTTGCAGGAGGGACAGGTTTTAAAGTTATCCTTGGTATAATAAACATATTCCGGCACACTGTCTGCAACAGAAATCTTGTCAATATTTAGAAGCTTTTTATTGCATAAAAGGCATCGAGTAAAGAGATTTTCCATCGGATCGATTGAAAAAGCTTTTACAACCTGTTTTAGCTGATCCTGATAATGGTCATATTTAACAAAAAAACTGTTTTCTCTGTTTATTTTTCTCCTGATCAACCTTGTATCTCTGGTCAGAATTACACGCCCGCTATGAAAAGCTCTTTCTGAAATTTCATTATCCGATATTTCTGAGAAATATTCAACATCACATCCTATTATCCTCATCCATTTTGCGAGTCTTCCAAGCATGGCATCGGCAATAAAGATTTTTTCCATAGCTTTACTCGCCTTTTTTCCGTTCCTTTTATGGTTAAACCGACCGCTGGTGAGCTTCAGGTGTGATACATTCAAAACAGGACACGAAGTGAAGCATTATAGCGCTAAACTGTTTGAGCGCATTAGAGATCGTTAAGAAAGAACCTTGCAGGATCTTGTCATTGTTTATTAATGGCTTGCTGAACTGTTACTATTGTTTTCATTCGTGGCAAGTTCTTTCTTTACGATATCTTATGCGTGAGTTTTTCATGGTTTGAATGTATTATACCTGAAGCGGATATATTTTTAATAAGCTAAACTGTTACGAGTTTGTAAATTTCTGGTAACTACTCAGGTGGATAGGCTGAAGGCTAAAGGCTTTTAGGGAAAAGACTCACAAAACCTAATAATAGCATAGCCATTCAAGTATACTATCCACAAATACGGCTTTTGATGTTGGAGAGATATCAATATCCTTCAGCCTACAGCCTTCAGGCTAATAACCTGAGCAGTTACTTTATATCTTATATTTATGCCATTTATATAATTACAGGCAAGAGATATTTTACCTGCCGCTGTTGACAAGGAAAAAGTGGTGGCGTATGAAAGTGCTCAACTTAGAATAAAGAAAGGTGATAGAAAATGACACAAGAAGTAATAGTACGTTTTCCACCCAGCCCGACCGGGTATTTACATATCGGCGGTGCCAGGACAGCTATATTCAACTGGCTTTTTGCAAAAAAAACAGGCGGTAAGTTTATATTGAGAATTGAGGATACCGATGTAGAAAGGTCAACCGAAGAATCCATACAGGGAATTATTGAAAGCCTGAAATGGCTGGGTATTACATGGGATGAAGGACCATATTTTCAGTCTCACTTCATTAAAGAACATCAGGCTGCCGCACACAAGCTCCTGGAAACCGGCCATGCATATAAATGTTTTTGCACTAAAGAGGAGCTTGATAGAAAACGTGAAGAGGCGCTTAAGAAAAAAGGCTCATTGCACTACGACGGCACATGCCGAGATTTAACACCAGCAGAGGTTTCTGAAAAGGAAGCATCTGGAATACCATATACAATCCGCCTTAAAATACCACAGGCAGAGGGCTCTGTCTGTTTCGAGGACATTGTATATGGATTTATTGAAAAAAAATATGAGGACATAGAGGATTTTGTGATAGTCCGATCCAATGGGCAGCCTCTTTACATTCTTTCCAATACTGTAGATGACATACGTGACAGGATAACACATGTTATCCGCGGTCAGGATGGATTGGGAAATACTCCAAAGCAGATTTTGCTATACAAGGCTCTTGGTGCGCCAATTCCAAAGTTTGCGCATATGTCATTAACGCTTGATCCCAAAAAAGCCAAGATTTCAAAACGAACGCACGGGGAACTGGTTGCGGTGCATTTTTACCGGGATCATGGCTTTTTGCCCTGGGCTTTGGTAAACTTTCTGGTCCGTCTTGGATGGTCAACACCTGATTCCAGAGATATCTTTACAAAAGAGGAACTTATCGAGGCATTTTCTTTAGAGGGACTTAACAGGGCAAATTCGGTTTTTAATGTTAATAAAAATGATCCGAAATTTTTTACAGATCCAAAAGCGCTTAGCGTAAACTCACATTACATAAGGAATCTTCCTGTTGAAGAAATTGTGCCTTATGTTAAGGCGGAACTGAAAAAGGCGGGAATCTGGGACCCTGAATTTGAGTCAGGAAAGCGCGACTGGTTTTTTGCCACAGTTGATCTTATTCGCAGCAGGTATCATGTTACCACAGAGTTTGCCACACTTGGCAGAGCATATTTTTCCGATGACTATCCAATGGAAAAAAAGGCGCTGAAAAAAAACATACTCAAACATGATGGCCTTAAAGATTGGTTTCCAATTCTGGCGGATCGGCTTGAGGCTATAGAGTCATTTTCTATTGAAGAAACCGAAAATGTGATACGGGATATGGCTGAAGAATTAGATATCAAGGCGGGAGTTTTGATAAATGGAATGCGTGCAGCAGTTACGGGGCAAACAGTTGGGCCGGGTCTGTTTGATATCCTTATCGCAATTAGGCAGAAACGAGTTGTGGAACGTCTGCGCAAGGCAGTATCGCTATTTGATTAAGTGCCTAAAGTGAGCTAAAGTATATTAAAGTGCCTAAAGTTAAGGAATGCGCT
>JAIVWD010000142.1:0-8307 GCA_049190315.1 Deltaproteobacteria bacterium
TCCGGATCGTGACTGATTTGTTCACCGATATGCGGGTTTTTGATATCCAGGTTGTAGTTGCGGGCTTTAATGTCATCTATTGAGACTTTCCAGGCCTGTTCGGTTTCCACCCTTGCGGTAAAGCCATCGGCCTCGCCGCCCCACCAGTCGATTTCGGTCTGGAACTCTTCAAAGCGCATGGGCTTGGTTTTGTTGTAGCTTTTTACGCCTTCCGGATAGGGGTGTTCATAATACCAGATCTGCTGGGTCGCCCGGCCTTTGGTTAAAAACAGCAGGTTGGTCTTAATGACGGTATAGGGGTTGAACACGCCGTTTGGCAGCCGCACGATTGTGTGGAGGTTACATTCTTCCAGTAATTTTTCTTTAATCCGTGTTTTAACGCCTTCACCAAAAAGAAAGCCATCGGGGAGGACAATACCTGCCCTGCCTCCGTCTTTCAGAAGGGACATTACAAGGACTAAAAAGAGATCGGCAGTTTCCCTTGTTCTGAAATTGGCAGGGAAGTTTGATTCTATCCCATCTTCTTCCATCCCGCCGAAAGGCGGATTGGTTATGACCACATCAACGCGTGATTTGTTTGTAATGCTTCTGGTCGGTCGTGAAAGGGAGTTGTCATGTCGGATCTGAGGGATATCTATATTGTGAAGGATCAGATTGGTCATTGACAACATATACGGAAGCGACTTTTTCTCAATACCCACAATGGAATCCTGAAAAATTAATCGGTCTTCGATATTTTTAACATCCTGTTTGCGGATACTTTCAAGGGCACATACAAGAAAGCCGCCGGTACCGCACGCGGGGTCTAAAACCTTTTCACCAAGTCTTGGGTTTGTCATATCGGTCATGAATTGCGTGACGGCGCGCGGAGTATAGAATTCACCGGCATTGCCGGCACTTTGAAGATCCCGCAGGATTTGTTCATAGATATCATTAAAGATGTGCCGGTCTTCCGACTTGTTGAAATCTATCTGATTCATCTTGTTAATGACCTGCCTGAGAAGCGTTCCCGACTTCATATAATTGTAGGAATCTGCAAAGACTTCTTTGACTATTACGCCCCGTCCATTGCTGAATTCATTAATGGAGAGTTCCTTCAGGGATTTAAACAGATCATTATTGATGAAATCGAGGAGTTCATCGCCTGTTATTCCTTCTTCATCTGTGGCCCAGTTCCGCCAGCGCAGTTGATCCGGTATGGGCGATTTATAATTATCACCTATCATTTCGAGTTCATATTCTTTGTCATCAAATATCTTCAGAAAGATCATCCATACCAGTTGCGAAATTCGCTGGGCATCTCCATCGACACCGGCATCCTTTCGCATAATATTCTGGATGGATTTAACTACGTTTCTTATGCTCATATTGCTATTCCTCTACGCCGCCACTTCATAGATTTGGTTTTCGAGTTCTTTTATCGCTTCAAGATATTGTTCCTTACCGCCAAAGCTTTTGATAATCTCAACAGGAGATCCAAATTGGTCAAATGGTTTGATTCTCAAAATTTCCATACTTTCTAAATTCTCTATGCCTTCATCTGCATATTTATCCAGCAGTGCATCTAAAACAGCTCTTGCATTATCGCCATACTTCGTGAAGTAGCTTTTCTTTTTAACATTGTTCGCCCGTTCTCTGCGTGTCAATGGGGGTTGATCGAAGGCAACGTGACAAATGAGATCAAAGGGGTCAAAATCTTTCCCGACTTCTTCCTGGAGTTCATAGAGCAAAATGCCCTGTTTCATCAATTCTTCAATAACGGCTTGCTTTTTTTCTGATGCCTTCCACTGACGCAGGAAATCATCGAGGCTTGCATATTCCTTCAAGACTCTTTTTTTCGTGAAATCTTTTAATGATTCAGTGATGAGTTTGCCATCGTCTCTGTAATACTGTACCTGCTCCCTTTCGACAAAAACTTCAACATCATCAACATATAATTTACGTCGAATTTCATGAGGCTCCGGGAGGGAATCATCAAATACAACATATTCATTATCAGCATCATCCCCATCACCTGGCGGCGGATCAGGCGGCTCGATAGGATCATCTTCTCCCGGTTCATAAATCTGAACCGGTTCACCATCAAACGTCGGCTCAGCAAAGTTATTTGTCGCCTGCCTGAAATCCATAATTGTGAAATAGTATTTGTTAAACTCTTCATTGATACGGGTACCACGTCCGATAATCTGTTTGAACTCCGTCATGGAATTGATGTTCTTATCCAGGACAATCAGCTTGCATGTCTGGGCATCGACACCGGTTGAGAGCAACTTGGATGTTGTGGCTATCACAGGATATCGGCTTTCCGGCGTGATAAAATTATCGAGTTCCATTTTCCCTTCGTCATTATCACCGGTAATTCGCATGACATATTTATGATTCTTTGCCACCTCGTCACCGTTTTCATTGACAATGGCTTTGCGCATCCGTTCGGCATGATCAATGTCTTGACAGAAAATGATGGTTTTATCGAAGCGATTTGTCTTCTTCAAAAACTCCGAAACCTTTTCGGCCACCCGTTCTGTCCGCTTTTCAAGAACAAGATTGCGATCAAAGTCTTTCATGTTATATATCTGGTCAGGAATTTCATGGCCATACTTATCCACTTTGCCATCTTCAGGACGCCACCCTGAATCTTTGTCCATGGCTATACGAATGACTTTATATGGCGCCAGGAATCCATCTTCAATCCCCTGTTTCAATGAATAAGTATAAACCGGCTCTTCGAAATAATGGATATTGGAAACATATTTTGTTTCCTTAGGAGTGGCGGTCATTCCGATCTGTGTTGCGGATGAATAATACTCCAGAATTTCACGCCAGGCAGAATCTTCCGCCGCGCTTCCACGGTGGCACTCATCAACAATGATAAGATCGAAAAAATCACGCGAAAACTGTTTATAAATGTTTTTCCATTCTTCGATTCCAGAAACCCCTTGATATAATGCCATATAAATTTCA
This sequence comes from Deltaproteobacteria bacterium, assembly GCA_049190315.1. GTDB lineage: Bacteria > Desulfobacterota > Desulfobacteria > Desulfobacterales > ETH-SRB1 > B13-G4. The sequence goes on from JAIVWD010000142.1 coordinate 2,962, forward strand.
TACGACTTGTCAACCTGGCGTTTTTTGATTTTTGTCATCTTATCGCCAAAGGGTTTGAAGTCATTCACAACGGTCTGATCAATCAAGATATTTCGATCGGCCAGATACAGAATTCTTTTTTTAATTCTGGCTTTCCATAATCGCCAGACAATCTGGAAGGCAACATAGGTTTTCCCTGTTCCTGTAGCCATAACCAGTAAAATTTTGTTTTGTCCTTTAGCAATAGCTTCTACAGCCCTGTTAATTGCGATTCCCTGATAATATCGAGGGGTTTTACCACCAGCCTCGTAGTAATAGTCCTGCGTGATAATCTTTTCCTGGTCTGGATTAATGCCTTTTGAAGTATTCAGCCGATTCCATAATTCCTCCGGTGTGGGGAAATCGTGTAGTACGAGTTCTCTTTCTTTTCCCGTTGTTTTATCGTGCTCGATAAATCCATCTCCATTGGAACTATATGCAAAGGATAGATCCAGGATCTCTGCATACTCCAATCCCTGCTGTATTCCAGCACCGATAGAATGAGTATTATCCTTTGCCTCGATAACAGCGATGGGTTGGTTTGGCTTATAGTAAAGGATATAATCAGCCCTCTTGCCTTTTCCGCGGCTGACTAATTTACCGCGCACCTTTATTCTGCCGGCGGTAAAGTAAACCTCTTCACGAAAATGGTGAGGGTTTTCATTCCATCCGGCATTTGTGATAGCAGGAGTAATGTATTTTGTGCAGATGTCTCTTTCAGAAAGTTTTGATTTTATCATCATTCAAACCCACTAAATCATCAAAGTATTAGATGTGCTTCAGTGTCTTTTTGAATCAATCAAGCAATGCATAGCCTGGTTCATTTGTAAAAAATGTTGTGTCGGTAATCATATGTTTATTTTTCCTGTATTTGAACTTTTATACCTTTGTTCCCTCTGACTGGATGTCCAGATACTCTGCATACACTTATCGCTTGCCCGGCTTTCTGCCTGTTATCTCTTTCAAAATACCGGCATTCTCGAACTGGGATATCGGCATGGATGCTCTCTGAAATGAAAAGAATGCGGAGTTTTATTTGTCATCGTTTTCCTCTCCCCCGGGTGGATTTCTCTCACCACTGGTGAAAGTTTTTCCCGCTCCCGGTAGGTTTCATAAAATTGTTTCATACACCATAGGTTCTGGGCGGGAAACCCCTTGCTGTTCGGATCGGTTTTTCGAATGTGATCGGCAAGTTGCCTGACGACCGCTCGTCCCCATGCGACGTCTGGTCACCCCGCATACTGTTTCCCTTCCAGCGCCCTTCAATGAGAATTAAGTTACCATTTTACTTGAGGATTTGAGTTAGTCTTTTATCACGAACGAGCACCAACGTAAAGTCTAAAGGGAAATCATCTGCAAGAGCACCAAGATTCACGACAAAAAACTGTATCACCGATGATAGAATAAATTATCCGATAATCTCCAACTCTGTATTTTTTAAGACCAGCGAATTTCCCTGTTAATGATGGATAGCTGTCTGCTTTTTCAGAAAGATCTTCTTCTATTTTTTTCAAAATTGTATTGTATTTGAAAATAACGATATTGATGACAAGGTTGACATTACTTGTCTGTAATATTATATTTCTTTTGTATTGTAAAATTTATTATAGAAAGGATAATTATTATGGCGGAAGGTATTTTGGAAATTGATGATATCACTTTTGATGCTGAGGTTCTGAAGTCTGATAAACCGGTGCTTATAGATTTCTGGGCTCCGTGGTGCGGGCCATGCAGGGCCATTTCCCCTTTGGTAGAACAGCTTGCAGGTGAATTTGGAGATAAAATCAAGTTTGTCAAATGCAATGTTGACGATAATCCAATCAGTCCCGGCAAATACGGAATAAGATCTATACCCACGCTTATGTTCTTCAAGGATGGTAATGTGGTAAATCAGGTGATAGGTATAGTTGCCAAATCAAAGCTGGAGGAAGTTATAAACAAAATTTTAAACTAAGTTGAGTGATTTTTTGCGAATCCTTGATGCGCAAGAGATTAGTGCAGATCAAGTAAAAAATCGCTCAATTTAGGTGATAGGAAACTTTGTAATGAAAAGTGTTGATTATGACCTTGTTATAATCGGCGGTGGTCCGGCCGGGCTCACCGCCGGTCTTTATGCTGCACGCGCCAGATTGAATGTAATCCTGATTGAAAAAATTGTGCCGGGAGGACAGGTTCTCACAACTGACTGGATTGAAAATTATCCCGGCTTTCCGGAAGGAATCAGCGGGCCTGACTTGATTCAGAAAATGACCGAGCAGGTTAAAAAATTTGATCTTAATATAGAATCAAATGAAGTAATTTCTCTTGATTTGTCTGAGCCTGTCAAGAAAATCAAGTTAAGCGACAGGACTATCACAAGCCACACAATTATTATAGCTACAGGAGCTTCACCCAAAAAGCTCGGCATCCCGGGTGAAGATATTTTTTTTGGAAGAGGCTTATCAACATGCGCAACCTGTGACGCACCTTTTTTCAAAGACAAGATGGTTGCGGCAGTGGGGGGCGGAGATACCGCTGTGCAGGAAAGCATATTTCTGACCAAGTTTGTAAAAAAGGTTTATCTTATTCATAGAAGAGATCAATTAAGGGCAACCAAGATCCTGCAGGAACGAGCATTTGCCAATGATAAAATTGAATTTATCTGGGATTCTGTATTAACAAGTATTGATGGTTTAGCCAATGTAGAAAAAATTACAGTAAAGAATGTTAAAACCGGGGAAACAAAAGAACTCTCAGTGGACGGATGTTTTATATGGACAGGCATACTACCCAACACAAATTTTTTAAAAGATGAAGTAAAAGTAGATGACTATGGCTTTATAATCGTCGACTTGAATATGCAGTCATCAGTACCGGGTGTGTTTGCAGCAGGTGATGCAAGAAGTACCGGCCTGCGCCAGATTGTAACCGCTGCTGGAGATGCGGCAAGTGCTGTATTTTCGGCAGAACATTATATAGAAAGTATTAAATAATGAAACGTATATTAACAATTGCTATCATTTCATTGCTTGTCTTTTCAGGTTGTGCATGGCTTGAGCCAAAAGAAGAAAAGAGCATAGAGGAACTTGCAAACAACGGAATGGAAGAGTTTAAAAGCGAAAATTATAAAACAGCAATAGAATACTTTGAAAAATTAAGGGACTGGTATCCTTTCAGCAAATATGCAATCCTTGCAGAGCTGAAAATCGCTGATTCATACTACAAACTAAAGGACTATGAAGAGGCTATATCTGCATATGAAGAGTTTGTTAACCTACATCCTCGTAACGAGGCAACATCCTATGTTATTTATCAGATAGGACTTTGCTATTTTGAACAGATAGATAGTGTTGATCGAGACCAGACTACAGCGCAAAAAGCATTTGATACTTTTAAAAAGCTGATCAAACAGTTCCCGGAAAATGCCTATGCAAACAGAGCAAGAGTTAAATCAAAGAAATGCTTAAAAAGTCTTGCAGGGCATGAATTCTACGTAGGATTCTTTTATTACAAAAACAAGCACTATAAAGCAGCTTTGAGCCGTTTCGAGGCTGTCCTTAGCAATTATCCTGATGTTGGAGTCCAGCATGAAGCCCTTCAGTATATTGCTTTGTGTAAAGCATATATGTGACTACTCACGTAGTCAGGCTGAAGCTGTTTAGTGCGCTTTTTCCTAACAGTCTTCAGCCTTCAGCCTATCCACCTGAGTAGTTACAAAATATGAAGAAATCAAGGCAACCAACCGTGAACCGTGAACCTGAGTAGTTACGTTGATGATAGCAATAAGCGCCTGTCTTTTAGGATACAAATGCAGATATGATGGTAAAAGCAAAAAAAACTCAGCCTTAATAAAGCTGCTGGAATCTGAAAAAATTCTTCCGATCTGTCCCGAACAGCTTGGCGGACTCCCTACTCCAAGAGCCCCATCAAACCTCGTTGAAGGAGATGGTTTTGATGTATTGGATGGAAAAGCTAAAGTTATAAACACTTTCGGTGATGATAATACTGAGGCATTTATTAAAGGAGCCTATGCGGCACTGGATATGATCAGGGAGCAAAAAATCAAGCGCTGCTTTCTTAAAGATAAAAGCCCCTCATGCGGAGTCGGCGAAAAACATTTAACCGGAGTAACGGCTGCGCTTTTAATCCGAAAGGGATACATTGTTGAAGAAGTCATGACATAATGCCCCCCACTCCTCTTCCTTCCTCCAAATTGCCACGCAACGAGCCCTAAGAATTTAACTCTTTAAATCATTCCATATAGATGATATAAAAATTAATTTACTTAGGAATTTTGGAATCCTTCACGACAAGTCAAAAGTAGTTTACACTTTGTTGATCTTGTATTTTGGCAGTAAAATTTTGATATCATATCTCAAGTTTCGCCCCACCTGTTTATCAAAGGAAGTTGATCAAAAATGAGCCATACTTTTATTAAAAAGCAAGAAATTCGTACTCTCAAACAGTTTTACAACCTGATGGCTATGACCCGGGATGTGCGTTATAAATTGGTTGAAAATATATTTACAGGTCTTTCCATTGACTGCGACCCGATCAAATCGCTGAAAAACGCACTCTTCTCGCTTGAAGAGATCAGTTCTGAAGATGGGTTAAAGCTGCTGTATATAGACAATTCAAAGAAAATAAGCGCCAGGTTGATTTATGAGATCTCGGAACTTAAAAAAGATATTTTCTTTCTGGAAAATACTGAAAAGGAGTTTATCGAGCATCTTGAAAAGCTTCATGACGGGTTCAGAAATCAGGTAAACAAAGGCATAAAAAAATTACAGGGTTTGAAATTTAACTGCTTCATTACTGACAGGGACGGGACAATAAATAACTACTGCGGCAGATACTGTTCTTCTGTTCAAGCTGTTTACAATTCTGTTTTTCTTACCCGTTTTGCCAAAAAAAAAGCCATAAATTCCATAATCATAACTTCAGCCCCGCTAAGTGGCCCGGGTATTCTCGATGTCTGCGTAAACCCGGACAAGACTTTCATTTATGCGGCTTCAAAGGGAAGGGAATGTATCGATCTTAGCGGAGAACGAAAGACTTATCCTGTTGAAGAAAAAAAGCAACGGCTTTTAGACAACCTTAACAAAAGGCTGCTCAATCTTGTAAAAGAGCCTGCATTTGAACAATTTTCTATGATCGGATCAGGCCTTCAGTTTAAATTCGGCCAGACAACTATTGCTCGCCAGAATATCCGAAAGTCGATACCTGAACCTGAATCAAAAGAATTTTTAGAAAAAATCAGGCGGATTGTTCAAGAAATAGATCCTGAACAAGAAAATTTTAGAATTGAAGATACCGGTCTTGATATTGAGATAATACTTACAATTGAAG
>JAIVWD010000143.1:0-8184 GCA_049190315.1 Deltaproteobacteria bacterium
AAATGTTTTTAGAGGATCAGGAACATGTTCAAGCACATCCGTGCTTACAAGCACATCATATTTCTTCTTAATATTACTAATAAATTGTATTTGGGGATAATCAGATATTTTTTGTTTTGAATAATCAGAAGGGTGTGGTTCATATATATCTACCAATAAAGAAGAATTTTTATCAGCAATCAGTCTTGCCAGCGTACCAAAACCACCGCCATAATCCAGTATTTTGCTTATAGATGGATTATCAGCAATCCAATCGCTGATTGCATTCCTGTGCTGCATGGATAATGCATGTTGCTCAATGAACAAACCATTTAACAACCATATTGGATGGGAATAAAATTTATCAATATTGCTCCAATTGAGCTTTTTGTTGTTGCAGCTGTATTCATTCCAGACAATGTCCATTAATTGCCATATGTTTTCAAGGTCGTCTTTATTGTTATCCAATGATCCCAATAAGCGCGATATTTCATTTTTAACCGTTTGATTAATGTTTAAATCCGAATAATTGATTTTCATATTATTAAGATTAACTCATTTATATGACTACAAAAATACCCACCCAAAATATTTAAGATATCAACCTATACAACCTTCTAATCACCCGATAAAAAATATTAGGTTGATTAAAATTTGTCTTTTGTGTGTAGTCATCGGCTCTTTTATCTCTTATCATCCAGTTCGGATGTTTTAAAGGAAATAACAAATTAAAAACTGGCATTGGGGAGTAAACGCAATCCTTCCCTGTTGTATGCGTTGCATCCACGGAAAACCCAATATTTGAAACCAGATTTACATTGGGCAAAACAGTCAAACTATTTTGTATCCAGCATGAAAATGTCCATCTGTATGCCCAGCTATCAATCTCATTTCTATATGCAGTTTCAAATATTTTACTCCAATATTTAACTGCTGTTTTATCTGACAGAATATCTTGCATATAGCCATTATCACGGATATACGGCCATGATTGCATATCCTTTTCATAATATGACCATGCCCGCCGCCAGCTCGCCCAACCCCAGCAATGGTTAAATCTTGAAAAATAATAGCTGAATTCATTGCGGGCAGGGTCTTTTTGAAAATTATCACCGGAAACAGCCATGATCCGCATATCCAGGCGATACCGCTCCAACAGCTCCTCACAAAACCAGAAAAAACTCTGGCTCGGCAGGCAGTCGTCTTCCAGAATGATCCCTTCTTCTTCATTCTCAAAAAACCAGTCTATTGCACTACTCACGCCTACCCTGCATCCCAGGTTTTTATCTCTGAAAAGGGTTTTTACCTCGCAATCCCAATCCACTTGTGTCGCGATCCGGCGCACCTGTTCCACTTTTTCCGCCTCGCCTGGTTTGTCAACCCTCGGCCCATCGGCGGCAACATAAAACCGCGGTGGTTTGGCCTTGCGAATTGCCCATGCTTTTTTATTAATCTGAAAAGCCCTCCAGCCTGGCAATGACAATATCCTCTATCTTATCAAGAACATCAAAAAGGGTAACTTGCATGCTTTCCTTTACGCCATCCGGCAAATGAACGTGGTAAGGGAATGTTTTTAAGTCCCTGTAGTGTGGAGCAGTGTCCCAGCGGGATATCAGGTTATTTCGCTCATCCATATAGTGAAATCGATAATGCCTCTTTCCCCCGAGAAGAACTTCTTTAAAGTGAAATATAGAGCCGTCCTTAAAGGTTATACTTCCACCAATGATACCGGCATCAGCATCTTCATCATATTCCGTGTCAATGTTTACGCGCTCTGTTAACCATTCTAACTTTGTTACCCTGTTTTTGATTTTTTTAAAATAACGAATAGTCACAGAAATAACCCTTTTATTATCTTTTTCTGCTGGATTATTTTATTGTAAGCCTCATAAACAAAGAGCCAATCAAACCACTCAGCATCATCACCAAGTTTTCCGGCAGCAAACTCTTTGGAAAACTCAACGCTTTTCATCTTGTGCTTCCTTTCAAAGCCTTTGAGACGCTTTATATAGTTTGCTGCCTTTACGCTCAACAGTTTCTCTTTTAAGACTATACTGGATTTCACTATCGGTAACGCTTCGCCCGTTATCTCTATTTGCTGCATATGGCCTCCGGGACGCTCATTAGTTTATAAGTTTCTCATCCCTTCATTGTTTTCGTACTGCTTAAATGGCGCTACAAAATAAGCAAGAAAGGTAGTGAGCTGCCCGCATTGCTAAAAAAATATATCATTATTTGCCCAGAACTCCCCAGGCTTTAATTCAGCGGTCTTTTCAGACATGCCGACCATAGATCGTACAATGTCCTATATTCCATAAAGCATCAAGCGTTTGAGAGACTTACAAAACTTTTTGGAAACACCTTCTACTTTTATCAAAACATCAGACATAGGGGGCCTTATTTATTTGGAATTTCGGATTTGGAGTCTCACTCTAACTATCCGGTAAATCATACCTGAGAAATGAAATACAAAGAATTGACCCAGAAAATTATTGGCTGTGCATATAGACGGAAAGAAGTCTTTTTTGAAAGACCTAAATTGCTACGATAAAATTACATCCAAAAGGTTTCTACTTGATATTTATGAATTTCTTTATCCTTTGTAACGATTAATAAATTGTTTTGATTAGCCTGAGAAATTAGCAGCCTGTCGAATGGATCTTTATGATAATCCGGAAGCAGCGTTGAATTAATCATCTCAGAAACAGAAGGCTCAATCAATTGAATATTCGTATTATTTAATATTTCGTTTTTCCAAGCATGCACGTTTGATAGTGCTATTCTGTCTTTCTTTACCAATAAGGCAATTTCCCAAAAAGAGATTGATGAAATATAAAGACGGCCTTGCTGAACCTGCTTATCAAAAAAGTTAACAAATTCCTCTGATACAAACTCTTTATTATTCCAAAAAATCAAAGCATGGGTATCAAATAGATACGTCTCTTTTTTCACACATACTCCTCCCAGATATCTTCAAGGGGTTTGATAAGTTCTTCCGGCTCAACCAAAATCTTCAGTTTAACACCCATTTTGTCGCGCCAGTTCACCCTGCGTGCAGGAACTAAGCGGGCAACTTCTTCATTGTTTCTCTGGATTATTATGATTTCACCCTTTGATGTTTTATCTAAATACTCAAATAAATTATTCCTTAATTTTGTTGCGGAGACCAAAACCATCTTTAACTCCTTATATTAATTTATATGTACGTGTCTATCGCTATATGTGCATGAGCATATGTCTTAAATAATGAATTGTCAACATTGATGAACTCGAATAATTGGGGCCGCGTCTTGATTAGCGCATTAATTTTATATTTTTTTATGGGAAGCTTCAGGATAAGCCCTCCAGGCGGGCAAGCAGGAGTCCTTAGCCATGAATTATCCACATTAGTAAAAACAGGCAGGGGAGAGAACTGTGGACTGTCGTAACGTTTTTGATTCAATGTCGGTAAGACCAGCGCAGTCTGCCGCTTTATCCCAATTTGTTCTGACTGTTTCCGCTAACTCTTCCTGAATGCTTTTTGCCTCTGAACGTGATACTCCAAATTGTTCCGACAGGCTCAAAGCGTTGCGGAGTGTGCTTTCCCGACCTTTATCTCCAACTATCATTCCTTGACTTGCTGTTTGCCCTGTGCGCAGCATGGGGCATATGTCATAAGCTGGCGTCAGTCTATATTGATGTCCATCCCAGAAAAAAGCGTGGTTACGGGCGTGATCATCGGTATTGCCGACAAGAATATTGAAAATCATGCGTCGATAGAGCTGTTGTGCATCAGCAGGGTAATGAGCGCCAAAACGGCGGATAAAAGATGCTAATTCAGGATAAGAAGCCATGGCAGCTTCGGACTCGTGCAACTGTAAAGCGGTCAGACCGCTGATCAGAAAACGCCTCGGCCAGTTATCATTGAAGTTTTCTCGATCAAACCGTTTCACAAGCAGCACATCTTTTCCCAGTATTTTAACCAGCTTTATTGCAGGCACCTCAATGCTGCATTGACTTGCCAGACACATTGTTGCGTACTCGCTTTTCACCACAGGATAATAATCTGTTGTTGATGAAAATTTGGCTATCCATTTGCAATGCCCATCATTTAGCAGCGCCTTGGGCCTGGCGCCACCTACGCTGGAACCATGCAGCAAAGCATTGCCAAGGGATTGGGGAATGGCCTGCCCGGTTTCAAGTCGTTCTGAGGCAAGAAGCAGGTCTTCAAGAGTGGCTTGCTGATCAGCTTGACTTGCAGGATAGTCTGTCGGCTCAAGCCTTACATCCAGCGCGCCTATCCTGTCACTTCCTGCCCGCAGAAGATAATCAAGCTCCGTAAGATTCTGTCCGCCTGACCTGTACATCAAAACCCTTCTCCCCCAAGCATCAGGAGCTGCATCTCTTATCACGCTGTGCGTTTCTCCGAACACCGGAGTAAAAACACCTTCTTCAAGGGGTAAATCTCGAGGCTCAAGCGCTATGGCATTTTCCCTTTTAAGATAACTGCGACCATAAACAAAGCTATAGACATCGTTATCACGTTGCAGTTTGCCACAGACCACCGGCTTGCTTGCGCCTGGCAGCCATATCCAGAGGTATGCCTCAGAAATCATTGTCTATTATCTTCTTTTTACGTCGCACCCTGCTCGGAAGATTTTTTTTGAGTTTTATAAGCAGGTCGCTCATTACGGTATCGCTTCTTCCTTCATCCATGACTTGCCATGTCAGGATCGGCAAAGCAAGAAGCCAGGCTGCGGTAAGATACCAGCCGACCGCTACTTCTGATGCTCCTTTTTCCATGCGCACAACGGTCATCCTGCCAATTCCGATGCGCTGGGCCAGCTCCTGCTGAGTCCATTGTTTTTCTTTCCTGGCACAGGCGATAAGTCCGCCAATTTCACGGAGCGATTTCTGCACGCTTAACGGAAGTTTGGTTGTGTTTTTAGTTCTTACCATATTTATCTATACATAAATCTTTAGTCGAGCTAATGATCTATATATATCTTTTTGTTGTCAAGAAAAGAATAGAATCCAGTGTCAAAAGCTTGAAATGTGAATTAAAAAGTTTTTTCAACCACCCATTCCCCCACATTTTTGTCCGCAAATTCAACTCCGAACAGATAAATCTTTTTCCCTTTACCCTGATATTTTTCAAAATATTTTTTCTCTTTGATCTGGTTTAATGCCTGGTCTTTATCACCATTAAATTTGAATTCGAAAATATAGATCTCTTTATCAATAATGACAGCGTCTATCCTGCCCTTGTTTGTTTTTACTTCCGCTTCCACTTTTAACCCGATAAGAGAAAATATAAGGTAAAAAACCGTTTGATAATATTTTTCTTTTTTTATGTGAAGATCATAGGGAATATCGGCAAAAAAGATTCTCAAGGTGTCAAAAAATGTTTCAAAATCTTCATTTCTGAGCGTTCGTATCAAATCTATCAAATAGCCATCCACGTGTATGCCGCTGTAACTGCTCAAAAGAGAATACTGAAAGCTGTTTTCAACCTCAAAATTTGGATACCCCAGAATGTAGGTCATAAAATCTTTGTCATATTCTTTAATCGTAAGATAGCCGGTCTGAAACAGAAGAGGAAGCACAGCGAGATTTTCAAGTTCATAGGTGCCGAACGATTCCTCCCTCACCTCCATTTCTTTCAACCTCGTTATGTCAAAGTCTTTTTCCTTCATCACCTTTATCAAAAAACTTGGTGTAGCGCTTTCAAACCAGTAGTTTCCAAAATCAAGTTTTTTAAACAAAAGAAGCAGTGAAAAGGGGTTAAACACCTTTTCGCAACTTCCGCTAAAACAAAAACCATTGTACCAGTATGTTATCTTTTTAATCAGGTCGGATTTGCTTATCTCTTCTGATTTCGCGAACTGATTTATATATTCTTTGAAACTGTGCTCCATCTCCTCTTTTGTTATTCCGAGAAGCGATGAATATCTTGTATCCATGGAAATATCTTCCAGGTTGTTCAACCCGCTGAAAACTCCTGCTTTGGAAAACTTGCTTACCCCTGTTAAAAGTACAAACCTGATATATTCATCACACGCTTTTATAATGGTATAAAAACCTTTTAATATTTCACGAAGCTCTATGGCCAGTTGTTTGTTTTCAATATTGTCAATTATCGGTTTATCGTATTCATCAATAAGGACAACAACTTTATTGATTTCACTCAGTTTGGTCAAAAGTTCATCAAACTTAATGTCATATTGCGTCTGCTCAAGCTTGATTCCATATTGCAGAGCTGTTTTATCAAGCTGGTATACAATATAGTTTATCAATTCATTGCTGTTTTTTGCCTTTGACTTGCTGAAATCAATCCTTACAACAGGATGCTTTTCCCACGCGTAATCAGCGTTGTAAATCCATAAACCTTTAAACAGCTTCTTCTTGCCTTCAAATATTTCATTCAATGTGGAGATTAAAAGGCTTTTCCCGAATCTTCTTGGCCTGGAGAAAAAATATACACTCCCCTGAACAATTAATTTGTGAATATGCTCTGTCTTGTCCACATATAGATAATTTTCATCTATCAATTTTCGAAATGTCTGTATCCCTACAGGAAGCTTTTTCATAGGTTTATTTCCCTTCACAGGATAGAGTAATCAAAGAATCAAATTCACGCCTTCCAAACTCATTCACCAAAAAGGTTTTTCCTACTTGTCTTGCACCACGAATAAGTAATGGACGACGATTTCTATCTTTCTCCCATTGATATAATATTTCATATAAAAAATAAGAACCCGGATGTTTTCGGCTATTTTCCAATATTAAAACAAATTTTTGAAATTGGCAAACTTGCGGGACGGGCAAACTTGCGGGACGTCCATAAATAAGTAAATAACTCGCTATCCAATTGATATTTATGCTATTTTAAAACCTCTTTTTTCTGTCAGATGTAAAAAAACAACGGGGTCACACGGGGAGGAGCAGGGAGGCGTTGGTGACTTGTGGCCTTATGTTTAACTTTGTCACTTTATTCGATATATTTAGAAAAGTTCACTCACCTACAATCCGCAGCACTTCATCATATAGCTCTTGATTGATCCAAGTGCCCCGCTCTCGCAACAGATCAAGCGCCTGTCTCAAGCTTACGATCCGCCCCTCTCGTTTGGCACGCGATAGAATCCCCAATGTGCCATGAACCTTCAATCCTAACTGAAGGGCAATCCGACGACCACGGATCTCATCTATAATTAAAAGCGGAGAGTGGAGCTCCTTCGCCAATATGATTGCCGAGGCTTCACCCCTTCCCAACTCAGCCCCCAGAGCCCGCACAGCCAACTCATCCTGGGGAACCCGGACATCAATCCATGTTGCTTCTTTGACTTCGCGGTTGCCATCACGTCCTTCCCCACGTACAACAACCTCCTCATAAACCGCTTGGGGAATGACTATCTGACCATAAAAGGTAGCCAGCACGTGAAACTGGTTGACACGAGCCAAGTTGATAAGCGGGGAAGCGTCTGAAACGACCACACTCAAGATCCAACCTCATCCAGTAATTCATCGGGTGAAAACCGAAAAATCGAAATCCCATGGGCACTCAGATAGGAAATAAACTCTGCCTGGCTGATACCCAGCAACTCAGCCGCCCTGGTATAAGTTAAAGCCCTCCCCCTGACCAGATCGAGTGCTAGCAACTTCTCCATCTCGCCCGGCAAGGCCTTCTCGCTGACATCTGACAAAGAGGCAAACACTCTCGGTAACTCTACAGTTAGCTTTATTTTTTCCTGCATTTTCGTTTCTCCACTGCCTAAGACAGAACTCTATACTAATATGAAAATTAAATTTATATCTTAGTTCCTCGTTATTATCAAGGGAAAACCCAGAAAGTGTTTGAAAGGGAGCTGGAAAAGGGAGTTGGGACGCTGGCAACTTTGTAAACTTATTCATCAAGAAGCCCCTACTTTTTTAAGTGCATTCCCCTGATCTTAATCCTGTAACCTAAATCAGCAGATGAATCCAAAATGATCAATTTCTTGTAACTACTTAGGTGGATAGGCTGAAGGCTGAAGACTGTTAGGAAAAAGCGCATTTAAAGGCCATGTTTGGTGCAAAAATCGGATATTTCCGCCAAAGTACGGCAATTGTACTCTTATGACTCCTTCAGCCTTCAGTCTAAACAGCTTCAGCCTGACTATGTGAGTAGTTACGTAAGGAGTATTAATGAAATCAGGATTTCCAATTTTTATCAGTGTGTTCCTCACT
>JAIVWD010000144.1:0-2111 GCA_049190315.1 Deltaproteobacteria bacterium
TATTTCCCCCGTTCCTCGGGAGTGGTATCTATATTTTTGACTGTTCTTTCGTCATGGGGATCTGAACTATAAATCATTTTAAGTTCTTTACTTCCCACCCTCTTGCTGACAATTGGCCGCTTCCCTTCTTTAAGGGTGGGCTTGAAGACGTAATATTCATCGGGATTAACAACGCCAAGCACTACGTTTTCGCCAAGTCCCCAGGAACCGGTGATAAAAACCGCATCCTCAAAACCGCTCTCTGTGTCAATTGAAAAAATGACCCCGGATGAAGCCGCATCACTGCGAACCATTTTCTGAACGGCAATGGAAAGATAAACGTCAAACTGGCCAAATCCCTTGTCGTGGCGATAGGAAATTGCGCGGTTGGTAAACAGGCTTGCAAAACATTTCCGGCAGTTTTCAATAAGGGCATCTACACCTCTGATATTAAGAAAAGATTCCTGTTGACCAGCAAAAGAAGCGTCCGGCAAATCCTCCGCTGTAGCAGACGATCTAACCGCCACATCCACATCTGAACCATATTCCTCTTCCATTTTTCTATAGGCCTCAATAATGGCCTGCCTCAGGTCATCGGGGAACTCGGCATTTCTGATTATGTTTCTGACCTTCTCGCCGCGTTCCTGAAGATTTTTCATGTCATGGGTATCAAGCCCTGCCATGGCATCCAGTACATCATTTTCAACTCCCGCTGTTTTAATCAAATGCCTGTAAGCATAAGAAGTGATGGCGAAACCATGAGGAACAGCAACGCCTTTAGAGGTAAGTTTCTGATACATCTCGCCTAATGAGGCATTCTTGCCGCCAACCAGAGCAATATCCCCGATTGAAATTTCATCAAACCAAAGAATAAATGCCTTATCATGTTTATCTGCCATCTTTATCTCCTAATCAACTTTTTGGGGTTAATTTAATACAAGATAATAAATGATACCGCCAACTAACTTTTATTTATATTATTAAACTAATTTATAAGTGTCAATATCAACTTAGGCAACAAATTTCTCAAGACAAACGTTTATGTTGAGCAATTGCGGCGCTTAAATGCGCACCAAAGAGCACGATTAAATTAATGATATAAATCCAGGTCATAAAAGAGATCAGTGCTCCCAACGATCCATAAACCAAATTATATCTCGACAGCCCGCTGCTGAGAAACCAGCTAAAAGCAGACGTAGCCGCTTCTTCAGCAATTACAGCAAAAAGAGCTCCTCCAAAAGCCTCAGACCATCTAACTTTTGTTTTTGGTATCCACCGGTAAAGGATCATAAGGGTCATACAGATGAACATATAAATAATAATATTTGAAAGAATCGGCCTGAAATATGAAATGTTAATGCTGCCTATCAATTGTACATTCCAACTGACTATAAGATGAATTGCCGCCTTTGCCAGAAAAAATAACGGCAGCAGCACTACAAGAAAAAGTATTATTGAAAAGGCGGTTAACCGGGCCCTGAAAATATTTTGCGCCGGTGCATCAATCCATGCCCTGTTCAAATTATGCACAAGAGTGGTAAAAACACAGGTTGCAGCCCACACCAGTGCAATCAAACCTGCAATTCCGAAAGCTCCACGAGCCTGAAGGATTTGCTGTATATTAGTACTTATTATCTGGTGGGAAGCGACCGGAAAAAATTTGAGAATTGTTTCCAGTATTTTTTCCTGAACATGTAAGCTCTCTAAAAAAAAGCTGTTTGCCGCAACTACTATTAAAATAACAGGAAAAAGCGAGAATAATGTATAAAATGCCATACTTGCAGCGGCTTCCGGTGCATGCTCCCGACCAAATCTTTTTAAAGCATACCTCATCAATTTTAAAAAATAAGTAGCGCCGGAATTAATTGTTTTCAGGGAGTTTTTATCCACAATCTATTCTCACAGGTTGAGCAATGCCAGTCTCTCAAAAAATTCCAAAAAACGTAAAAATTCACCACGGAACGACACGGAGTTTCACTGAAATCAGAACAAAACTCAATTGATCAATTATTTCGGCTACCAACGTAAGGCGGGACAGCCTGTAAATTCAATCAGTTAGCAACTCCTTAAATTTTGCTTAATTATGGAATTGCCATAGTGTCCTGTCATCTATATAGTGTCGCAAATATGGC
>JAIVWD010000144.1:2119-8175 GCA_049190315.1 Deltaproteobacteria bacterium
GCACTGAAGTAGTCAGAAATGCTTGTCCTCGACCTGATCGGGGAATGGATTCCCGCCTTCGCGGGAATGACGAGTGCCTGATACGATATTTCACGCATGACACGACAATAGAACCAAAATGGCGAAAAGCGTCCCGCTTTAAGTTGGTAGCCATTATTTCAAAACAACTCGCTTGAGAATGGGTCTATTGATAGTTCAGTGTAATTCCGTGAAAATCCGTGGTGAACTATTACCAAAAAACCAATTTAAACCAATGCCTCTAAACGTTTTTTGAGCTCCAGATAATTAGTTTTGCCTGTCCCCAGAACCGGTATTTCATTCAATTTTATCACATGCCTGATATTGTGGAGAGCGCTGAGACCGGCATCGCGAAGAAAGGAATTTACCGATACTCGATCTGTATCCTTAACCGTAAATAATATCAGCTCCGGATTTTCCTCGCTGGGTGTTGCCTCAACTGCGATTACAGGGCCCTCGTCGTCAGCACCTGCAAAGTGCGGCGCCAGGACTTCTTCGATTGCCGGCAAAGATATCATCTCGCCTCCCAGCTTAACAAAGCGTTTCAAGCGACCGCAAAAGGTTAAAACTCCCTCGGTATCTTCGGATACAAGATCACCGGTTTTGTACCATTCTTTGCCCTTATATTCAACAAATGGTGACTTTCCGTCATAGTTCAGGTAACCGCTGAATACGCTTGGGCCGCTCACAAGGAGTACTCCAGCTCTGTCCCTGCTGACTTCTTCGCCGGTGTCAACATCAATAATGACATGTTCAAGCGATGGCATTACCCTGCCGATCGTATATGGTTTTGGCGAATTTTCCATGTTGAAAGTTACAATTGGCGAACATTCAGTTACACCATAGCCTTCGAGAAGTTTTATGTTCAGGCGACGTTCATTTATGGACTCATACACTGCGACCGGACATTTTTCAGCACCGCTGATGACAAAGCGTAAGGATTGAAGTTGTCTGCTGTTTGATGCTTTCACGATGCCATTTAAAAATGTGGGAGTCCCGACCATTAGCGATACTCTGTATTCCTCTATCAAACGCGCGATAGTAGATGCCTCGGTAGGATTGGGATTATATACTGTACGAATACCCATAGATAAAGGAAGTACAATTGTTGCTGTAATGCCGAATGAATGGAATGGAGGCAGGATGCCAACCAAAACATCCTTCTCCCAAACTGTTGCCATTGAAGGGATATCCCTGATATTTGTCATTATATTACTGTGCGAAAGCGGTACCGCTTTAGGCAGACCCTCTGAGCCACTGGTAAACAGAATTACAGCGGTATCGTTCATTTTTGGATGTTTTAACGACGACCAGGTCAGCCGGCTTCTTAAATAGGCTGATATTTTGGATTTATACGAAATTTTTTTGCGAAGATCTTCAAGAAATACAAAACTGTCACTCAATTGCTCCAGGTTTATTCCCTGCTTTGAAAGCCTGTTAACAAGTACATTAGCGGTCAATACATTATTTACACCAATAAGATTCAGCGAATGTACCATATTGCGAGGACCGACCGTCCAGTTCACCATAACCGGTATCTTGCCGGCAAAAAGGGTGGCCAGATAAACTATTGCAGCTCCTGCCGATGCCGGCAGCATAATCCCTATATGACTGCCTGGTAAAGCCTTTATCAGGGGCTTAAGCACCATAATTGCAACAATAATATCGCGATACGTCTTTTCGCCGCTTACCTGATCTGCGATGATAAGTTTGGAAGGATTCCGCCTTGCCTGATTCAAAAAAACCTCAGTTATTGTGTTTCCTTCGGCTACGGTTAACTGAGTGTTTGAAGAAGGTTGTCTAAGCCACCTCTGACTCGCAGGTTTCAATGGCACATTATCAGATGCCACTCCTTTGCCCATTGCAGCCAGCATTACATCTCCGACAGTATTCAATGAATCAGTATCAACCTGAGAAAACCCGAATTCCTTTTCCAGCCATGCAATCACCTCGGCAACGGCAAGACTGTCCAGCCCAAGGTCATACGCCAGATGATGGTCTTTTTTTATATCTGCCTGTCCTGTAAGTTGCCTTAAAAATTCAATGACCAGTTTCTGTGTGGTTTCAGGTACAGTATATTTCTTCCAATCAATCTTTACATACTCCGGCTCAGGGCGCATTCTAATACCACCCTTCTCATAGAAAAGATATGGGACATAGGTATTTCGGGAAGCATCGGCATTGTAAAAATCCTCCAGAAAACGGTTCATGGTAATCCGGTCTGCTGTGCGGGGAAAGTTTTTTGGTTCGACAAACTCAATCTGTACCGGCCTGCGCGGCATGAAAAATAAGCCGTTAAGAAAAAGATACTTCAGGCCTTGCTTAAGGTTAAACATAACATCCGGATTCTTGCCTGAAGCCCAGCTAAAACTGCTTCCCCATAGGCCATTCTGACGTACCAGAACCACACGGACATCTGGAACCTGTTCCAGAATTAGTTTGACTGCGCTGGTTGCCCGGATTTCTTCCATGCAACTCCTTTTGAGGTGGCCCGCAGGGTAGAGCAAGAAATTTCCATTGCTTCGAATATGTTCAATAGTTTCTGAAAGCACTTCTTTAATAACTGCGGAAGCAGCACGTCCTGTTCTATGCATATCAGGGATCAACCTTGCTCCAAAGCGTTTGCTTATCCATGCAATCAGAGGATTAGTCAGCCGGAATTCAACAGCAAGTGACTGCGGGAAAAAATCCTTGTGCAAAATAGAAATTATGATGACAGGATCTATCAATGCAGGATGATTCGGCAAAAAGAGAATGCCGCTTTTTCCCCTTGATTTTATATCATCCAGCCCTTTTATTTTGATACTGTAACGAAGCCTGAGCAGAGTTTTAGCTAACAGTCCCAGCAACTTATTCAATAGACTATATTTCTTCATTATCCTCTTTCTTCATCTACAAAATATAATAAAGTTCCGCCTGCAATAAAGAATAGCGAAATAGACATAATACTGACTCTTGATGAAATATCACTGCTGTATCCCATATGTCTGACCATAAGGCCGATTAATCCCATGAAAACAGGGCCGATTACCGCAGCGAATTTTCCAAGCATATTATAGAAGCCGAAGTACTCGGCTGATTTGTCCACAGGAATTATTTTGGCATAATAAGAGCGGCTTAATGCCTGTATGCCGCCCTGTACCATACCAATGATAATGGCAAGAATATAGAATTCAATCTTATTTTGTATAAAACCTGCCCATATGGAAACAAAGAGATAAACTCCAATTGCTATAAAGATTGAGCGCCTGGCGCCTATTTTGCCGCCAAGATAACCAAATCCTATAGCGGAAGGGAAGCCGACAAATTGTGTGATAAGCAATGCAACGATTAAATCATTTGATTCAAAGCCGATTGAAATTCCATAATCTACTGCCATACGTACTATTGTGTCCACCCCGTCCATATAAAGCCAGTAAGCCATAAGAAACATAAATATGGGCTTCAGGCGACGGGCCTGATGAAAAGTCTCTTTTAACTGGACAAAGCCTGCTTTCACCATATTAACGCCGGATACCGCATCTCTGCTCACAGGTTCTTTCACAAAAATAAAGATCGGTATAGAGAAAAACGCCCACCAGGCACCAACGCAGAGGAACGAAAATTTCACAGCTTCTCCGGCATCAGCAAATCCAAATGTTTCGGGCCTGAGGGTCATCCATACATTTAAAGCAAAAAGAAGACCTCCGCCCAGATATCCCAGCGAAAATCCCAACGCAGAAACAAAATCCATTTTCTTTTTTGAGGCAACACCGGTTATTAATGAATCATAGAAAATGTTTCCTCCTGAAAATCCGATAGTTGCAAAGACATACAAAACAACGGCTATCGGCCAGTTGCCCTTTGAAACCAGATACAGGGACGAAGTCATAACCACGCCCATATAGGCAAAAAACATTAGAAACTTCTTCTTTGATGTTCCCTTGTCGGCAATAGCTCCAAGTATTGGTGCAAATAGAGCTACAAAGATACAGCCAATCGAATTTGCCATCCCCAATCTTGCTGTACTCACCGTGGCATCAACACCCGCACTCCAGTATTGCTTAAAAAAAATCGGGAAAAAGCCGGCCATAACTGTGGTGGCAAAAGCCGAATTGGCCCAGTCATACATGCTCCACCCGAATATTGCTTTCTTGTCGTCTTTCTGCATTTTATCGCTTTTAAATATTATTTTTTGACCAGGATTAATAGGATATTCAGGATTAAAAAAGTAAAGTGAGACTTAGCCCAAGCTTGTTTATCCTGTTATCCCGTCAGAATTTTTTCAAAGGACTAAAGGGTTGCGAGTTTGTAAATTTCTGATTATTCAAAATTTAATTGTTAATATAATAAAAATCTTATAAATGGTAGATTTGATGATATAATTCTATATGAATGATGAAAAAGCAACTCTTATATCCTTAAAGGAAGTCGGCAGACCGGTGAAATTCGGCTAAAAGATTTGGATATTGATATGGCGGATGTCAAGCATTGATGAATTGTTTACGGGGGGAAGAAAACGGCATGTCACAATATTACACTGTAAAAAAAACAGAAGAACTTGAATTGCTGACCCAGGAGATTAATAACCTGCAAGTCAGGATTGACGAAAAGAAGTCTTTGCGGCCGGAACGCCGGGAAACGGTTATGGAAAAACTGAAAATGGAATGGACTTATGACTCCAATGCAATTGAGGGCAGCACACTGACATTGGGTGAAACCATCTTTTTTTTGAGAGAAGGGCTAACTGTAGAAGGAAAACCTTTAAAGGATTTCCTGGATGCACGCAATCATATTGATGCGATTGATTTCCTGTATGATGTAATCAGTGATGAACGTTCGATTACAGAGGGGCTGATTAAAGAGATCAATGCCCTGCTGCTGAAAGGGATTGAGCATACAAAAAAGAAAGCCACGCCCGGACATTATAAAAAAACTCCCAACACGGTTATTCAGTTTGACGGCACAATTCACGAATATACTGATCCCATGCATGTAACGACAGAAATGGAAAAACTGATTTCGTGGATAAATGAGAATATTGACAAAAAGCATGGGCTGATAACAGGAGCAGTTGCCCATTATAACCTGGTAAAAATTCATCCGTTTGATGATGGTAACGGCAGGGGAGCCCGGCTGCTTATGAATCTGATTTTCATAAAAAAAAGGTTGCCGCCTGCGGTTATCAGAAACGAAAGGCGCAGGCTTTATCTGGACACACTTGCCAAAGCGGATAAAGGAGATCTGGAACCTTTTGTGCGCTTTGTGGGAGAATCGCTTGTGAGCACGCAGAAAGTAATTATTGAGGCGTTATAAAATTACAAAAAAGTAGCGCGTCAGCTTTTTGAAAATTATTTTTCAAAGAGCTGAAGTGTTCCGATTTTTTAATGTATTATAAAGCTCAAAAGCTTTTTCCGGAGTCTCATTATCGTGAACTACTGCCCCAACAGCCTGTATCATTGCGATTGGTGATTCAGACTGGAATATGTTTCTCCCCATATCTACGCCGCTCGCTCCTTCCTGAATCGCCCTGTAAGCCATTGTAAGGGCATCCAGCTCAGGAATCTTCTTGCCTCCCGCCATTACAATGGGAACAGGGCAGGAAGATGTGACGGTTTCAAAACCGTCTTCAATATAATATGTCTTAATGTAATGCGCACCAAGTTCAGCACAAATTCTTGTTGCAAGCCTGAAATAGCGGACATCGCGGTTCATATCCCTGCCGACCGCAGTCACCGCCAGCGTCGGAATCCCATAGCGCGTCCCCATATCAACCATACGGGTCATATTGATAATTGACTCTTTTTCATGCTCACCGCCTATGAATACCTGGACAGCCATTGCACAGGCATTAAGACGTATCGACTCCTCTATACCAACGGCAATTGCCTCATTGGATAGCTCTTTCAAAATACTGGTTCCACCTGAAACCCTTAGAACAATGGACTTTGTAAATGAAGGAGGCAGAATGCTTCTCAGAATCCCACGGGTAAGCATAATTGTGTCGGCATAAGGGGCAAGAGGAAGAATGTTGATATCAACTCTTTCCAGACCTGTGG
>JAIVWD010000145.1:0-8173 GCA_049190315.1 Deltaproteobacteria bacterium
TTCAGGCTCAACCTCGGTCTCAACCTCTGGCTTAACTTCGGGCTCAACCTCATGCGTGGCCTCCGCCTTTTCAACGGGAGCCTTATGTTCTGCTGCGTCATCACCACCACACGCCACAGGAAACGCAATCAACGAAAAAATACAACTGGCTGCAATAATTAGTTTAATAACACGATTCATTTAACCCCTCCTTTTAACTTGTTTAATCTTTATAACCCTACCTCATAATTTTAAGCTTATATCACTCATTTTCGAAATTTATACTATTACCCAAATTGAGCGATTTTTTACTCGATCTGCACCAATCTCTTGCGCATCAAGATCTCGGCACATTTCTTCGCAAAAAAATCGCTCAACTTAGGTATTAAAAGTCGTATCCGTCAACTGTGAACTGTTACTAAAAGTCTATATCTTTTGACAGATAGATTGTCAAGAATTAGCCCTTAATTCCAGAGAAACGTCAAAGTAGATTACAACTTAGTCAATTAGAAGTATTTTCAAGATGCTTAAATGCGAAATCCGAATATCGCCTGATCTTATAAAAATGGCCGAAACAATATCAAAATTCGAATATCAAATGACCAAAACTTTACCACGCTCCAGCGTGGTTACGCAATATTTATCAAGGTCTTCGAAAATATCATTTGTTTTGAATTTAGGATTTGGAACATTCGTATTTGTTTCGAATTTCGTGCTTCGAATTTCGAATTTATAAAAAACAAATTAAGCAAGAAAATTTACTATTTCACCAGTTTGTCTGTGAAAATGACGTAGCCCTGCCCTTAATTCCTATCTCTGAAACCGGCCGACTATAAATAATATAAAAAAAATAATGGTCGATAATATTACAATGGTTGCGCCTGATGCAAGGTCTGCATAATATGAAAATAACAGTCCTCCTACTGTGGATGTCAAAGCAACTGCTATGGCAATTGCAATCATTGGAATATAGCGATCAGTTATTTGTGAAGCTGCTGCTCCTGGTATTACAAGAAGAGCTGAGACAAGAATTATTCCTATAATTTTCATGCTGATTACAACTGACACAGCAAGTATTGTAAGAAAGAAATGATCAAGAAAAGCCACCGGCATTCCGCTAACGAGCGCAACCTCTCTGTCAAATGAAACAAACAGCAATTCCTTGAAAAGCAAAAAAATGGATATGAGGACAAAACCTCCCAACAATGCAATAATTATTAAATCGTTACTGGTAATTGCGAGTATGTTACCAAAAAGATATCCGAAAAGATCTACATTGTATTGATCTGACAGGCCAATAAAAACAACCCCAAGCGCCATGGCAAAAGCAAAAAAGATTCCTATGGCTGTGTCGGCGCTTAATTTTCCATGCCTGCCTATGTAGCCAATTGCATTAGAGACAGCTATTGCAAACACAATAGCTGTAAGTGTAGGGGAGATACCGAGAAGAAATCCCAGGGCAATGCCGCCGAATGCTGAATGCGCCACACCAACCCCTACAAAGGATAAACGGCGGAGCACAACAAAAAATGACACTACAGCAAGAACCGGGCTCAACATTATTCCGGCCATAAAGGCATTTCGCATAAATTCAAGGTTAAAAATTTCAATCATTATGTTCGTGTTTCTTTAAGGAACATGTTGCACATCTGGAATCGTGAACCATAACATTCAGATTTTTCCCATAAACCTTTTGCATTATTTCAGGTTCAAAACAGGAATCCGGTTCACCATGATAGTGAATCTCTAAGTTCAAACATGCTATGCGATCCGCATGGGCAGTAATAACTCCTATATCATGTGAAACCATTATTACCGATATATTCATTTCATCTCTAAATTTGGCTAACAATTCATAAAAATCTTCCTGAGCAACACTGTCAACTCCTGTTGAAGGCTCGTCCAGTACCAAAAGCTTGGGCTTTGATGCCAATGCACGGGCAATATGAACTCTCTGCTGCTGGCCTCCGGACAAAATTCCAAAGGGCTTTTCTGCATGTTCAGCCATATTTATCCTGGCCAGCATCTCCATTGCAACTTCCCTGCTTTTGCTTCCCGGTCGTTTAAAAAAACCAACCCTGTTATATAAGCCCATCAGGACTACATCCAGGGCTGTAACAGGAAAAGATCTGTCAGCTTTGGAAATCTGGGGCAGATATCCGACTTCAAGTCTGGTGTGCTTGTCAGGCTTATGTCCAAATAATTTCACTACACCCTTTTGAGGACGAACAAGTCCCAAAATAACTTTAAGCAGGGTTGATTTTCCACCACCATTGGGACCTACTATGCCAACAATCTCACCTTGATAGCACTTCAAGTAGATAGACTTCAGCACCCATTTATTGTAATAACTGACCCAGACATCTTGAAGGTCCGCATAAACGGCCTTTTTATTTCCAATATCTGTTTCATGGTCTTTCAAAGCATTGCCTCCTGCAAAACCTTAAGATTATATTTCATAAGGTCAAAATAACTGTTGCGGCCTTTTACATCTGAACCGCCCATTGGATCAAGAAAAAGCACTTTAACATTTGCCTCATTGGCAATTACTTCTGCAACCTTTGGATTCAACTGGGGTTCAGCAAACACAGCCCGAATATCATGCTTTATTATAAGAGAAACGATTTTTGTTATACTTCTCGGCGTAGGGCTTCTTCCTGGAGCCGCTTCAATCACACCGACGGATTCAAGTCCGTATTGTCTTGCAAAGTAATCCCATGCAGGGTGAAAGCAAACATATTTTCTAATTTTGAATTTCTCAACCGTCGAACTTATCAAGACATGGAGTTCATCCAATTTATCCAAATACGCTAATCCCCGCTTTTCATAGTATTTCATATGCTTGTTATCAATCTTGCAAAGGACTGAAATAATTTTATTAACCATCAATTTTGCTATGTTCGGATCAAGCCATATATGAGGATTGGCAAAACCCGACTCTGTATCTGAAATATCTTCCTCACCATGATGGTGGTCAAAGTCATCATGATGATGTTTTGATAACCTTATCAGAGAAATTCCTTCGGATAATTTCACTGTATGTAGCTGGTTTTTTGATAATCTGACAAATTTTCCTGCCCATAATTCAAGACCGGCTCCAATCATAAAAAAAACACGTGCCTCGGAAATCTTTTTTAACAGACTTGGTTTTGGTTCATATGTGTGAGGACTTGCGCCAGGAGGAATAACAGTAGTCACATCAACATACATGCCTCCAACCTGTTTTACCATGTCTGCAACCGGAAAAATGCTGGCAATTACCGGAATTTTTTCCCCAAAGCACTTAGGAGCCTGCAACTGAATAGCGGAAAAAACAAATATAAACAAAACCAGGATACGCAATATTTTTATTTTCATAGGATATTTTTCCAGAAGTCTGGCTGTAAGTTACACTAAAAAATATTTCAAATAAACTATAAAATGATTGATACCTCTAAATATTTTATCTCTCCCTAATTTCTACTTTCCAATTTCAAGTTTCAAGCCGTGAACGGCTACATATATTATAACTCAACAGGTAAAATAATGGTAACTTCTCACGTAGTTAGGCTGAAGCTGTTTAGACTGAAGGCTGAAGGGGGGCAGAAGATCACGATTGCCGTACTTTGGCGGAAATATCTGATTCTTGCACCAAACATGGCTTTAAAATGCGCTTTTTCCTAACAGCCTTCAGTCTTCAGCCTATCCACCTGAGTAGTTACCAAATAATGAGAAACTAATCATGAATTCTGTCTCATTTTTAAATTAGAGACATAATTGTATCATGAGACATTTTACATATCTTTCCATTTATAATTATATCTCAATATCTTATTTTAATTCAAGATGTTATTTCATCATTGGAGTTTTTGTGCTCGATGGCACATAGCTTGCATTTAAATGTGTTAAATAACAATTTTTAGTTTCAATTATTTGCCAACTTCGAACCAAAGGAGGTGCAGTATGATGAAATTAGAAGATATAAACAACAATATGGATCTGTTAAATGACATAGACTGGGAGATGACACCGGAAATGGCTGTAACACTTTATCTGGAATGGGGTAATAATCCGGCACTGGGTAACAACATAATAAAATCAAAGAGAGATTTTTCTACTTATTTTGTAATAAATACATGGCATGAGCCGGTAATATACCTTATCCGTCGTAACAGTGAAGACGGCGTTGAGCTTGCTGCAATAAAGATGCCCGAAGGGTTAAAAAACCGGTTCCTGGAGTCAGTAGGTCATAATAAAGGCGTTTATTCTATTGAGGGTGAAGTTAAAGACTGGCTTAAAGGCAAGCTCTATAATGCTTGAGATTTAAGTATTTCAGGATGTTCGCTTAAAAATCTGTATAAGGTGGCCCTTCCCACCCCGAGAAGCTTGGCAGCTCTTGATTTGTTCCCCCCCGTTTGTTCAAGGGCGGATTTTATTGTATCAAAGTCAAGCTTCTTAGAAGGGCCGCGTTTCAATACCGGTTTATTATTTTCTCTCAGTTCAACAGGGAGTTCATTTGGAGTAATTAAGCTGCCACTGCATTTTACAATGGCAAACTGAATAGAATTTTGAAGCTCACGAACATTTCCCGGCCAGGCATAATCCATCATTAAGGACATAGCTTCTTTAGATATTCTGGGAGGTTTTTGCTTATAATCTTCCTCAGCCTGTTTAAGAAAATGGTCAACGAGAAGTGGTATGTCATTTTTTCGTTCACGGAGAGGAGGAATAGTTATAGGTATTACATTTAAACGGTAATAAAGATCTTCGCGGAAATTTTTATTCTTTACTTCCTCTTTAAGGTCTTTGTTTGTTGCGCTGATAACTCGAATATTTACAGAGATTGTTTTTTCTCCGCCAACCTTTTCAAATGTACCTTCCTGCAGAAATCTCAGAAGCTTGACCTGCACATTTTTTGAAAGTTCTGTAACCTCATCCAGAAATATTGTGCCCCTGTGGGCCAGCTCAAAGCGCCCCTTTTTATCACGTATAGCATCTGAAAACGCTCCTTTAACATGCCCAAAAAGTTCACTTTCTATAAGGCTTTCCGGCAATGCTCCGCAATTTATAACGATAAATGGAGCGCCACTTCTTTGACTTTCATTGTGAATAGCTGCAGCAACCAGTTCTTTGCCTGTGCCTGTTTCTCCAAAAATATGTACTGGATAATTATAGCCGGCGACATCTCTAATCTGTTGAAAAACCTGGAGCATTTTTGTGTCTTGACCTATGATGTTTGCAAAGCTGTTTAGCTTTCCGGCTCTTATTTTCAGGCTCAAAATATCAGTAACATCTCTCAGGAAAGCAATAACCCCAAAGAGTTTTCCATTTTCGTCATCCATCCTGTTAAATGACATTTCAATGTTCTTAATTTCGCCGTTTTTGTTTAAGATGTTAATCGTATATTCATAGTTATCCATAATTTCAGGGTTGTCTTTACTGAAAGAACAGCGTTCACCGCAAAAGGGGACATCAAATACTTCGTGACAGTCCCTTCCCAGAACATCTTTTCTGCTGAAACCTGTAATTCTTTCAGCTTCATGGTTGAAAAAAAATATACGCCTTTTTATGTCATGAGCTATGATTCCATCCTTAAGATTATCAAGAACCCGTTCCAGGTTTTCCTTTATAGTAATAATTTTTTCAATCTTTGATTCAGTCATAATTGTTTCCAAAAATGGTTTGCATCACACATCATTGAGCTCGCTTTTGATTATGATTATGCTCAACTTAGGTTTCAATCAATTACAAGAACTATGGCTCCCCTTATCCTGCCGCCTTTCAATCTCGCTAAAGCTTCGTTTGCCTCAGCAAGCGGAAATGTCTCGACTTCGGTACGCACAGGCACCTTAGGTGCCAATTCCAGAAATTCCTCACCATCGCGGCGCGTCAGGTTTGCCACCGAGCATATGCTGCGCTCTCCCCACAATATATTGTAAGGAAAGGAAGGTATATCGCTCATATGAATACCAGCGCAAACTACTGTTCCGCCTTTAGCAAGGGCCCTCAGGGACAGAGGAACAAGCTCGCCCGCCGGAGCAAAAAGTATGGCTGCATCGAGCAAATGTGGCGGTTGCATAGTGGAATCACCTGCCCATTCCGCACCAAGCTCAAGTGCAAACTGCCGGCCCTCATTATCGCCGGGACGGGTAAAAGCATAAATTTTCCGGCCTCTGTATTTTGCGACCTGGGCAACAATGTGTGCTGCAGCACCAAACCCATAGATACCTAAGTGCTCTGCATCACCTGCCATAACGAGCGAACGATAACCTATCAAGCCGGCACATAATAATGGAGCAGCCTCCGCATCAGAGTAAAAATCCGGAATATGAAAACAAAATCTCTGATCTGCTTTTGTGTATTCTGCATAACCTCCGTCAATGGTATATCCGGTAAAACCTGCTGAATCGCATAGATTTTCCTTTCCGGAACAACAATATTTACATTTGCCGCAGGTATAACCAAGCCAGGGCACTCCAACCCTGTCGCCAATGGAAAATCGTTCTACCTTTAATCCTTTTTTAACCACCGTTCCGATAATCTCATGACCCATAACAAGTGGAAGCTTAGGTCTGTCTAACTCCCCATCTATAATGTGCAGATCGGTTCTGCATACACCACATGCATTTACACGAATTAATAACTGCTCAGAGCCCGGTTCAGGCATGGCGATATCTAATTGACGAAGAAGTTCCCCTGATTTGCTTAAAACCATAGCACGCATGAAATTACTCCATTAGTAACAGTTCACCTGTCTTAAATTAGCCCCTTTTTTTCAGGATTGTTTCGTAATCCTTCAGTGACAGCGGACAGTTTATAAGATTCCTGAAATCCTTTTGTGTAAGCTTTAATTTTCCCAATCTGCATTCGATGATTTCCTCCAGATATTGCAACCACTTTCGAGGCAGACTGCCAAGATTCTCTTTATCTTCCATCAAATCCTCAAAAATCTGAATAATTTCGTCGGAAAGCAAGTTTATGGCTTCAGAAGCGGTATCGGCATAAGAGAAAGCCTCTATATCGTCAAAACTCGCAATCACTTTATCTTCTTCAAATTCCAGAGTAACGTAGATGGGAGCTTTTAAGTGATATTTAGGATGCTTTAAGGAATTAAGCGGAACAATTCTGTATCTCGTGTCAACTGCATAAATAATTTTAAATATTTGTGTGCGGGCGAAGATATGCTTAATATTCAAAGCGGTAAAAATTGCACACGATTTATCAAGTCTTCGGGTTCGCCGGCTTTTGAAATGATCTCCAGATCGTTGATGCAAGCGCCGATAGAAATTTGCAGTTGGTGGGAATAGATCACCCCGCCAAAAGTAACTCCTTCTTTTTGTCGTCTGGTTGCCTCAGCGATTAGATCATCATCTTGTGTGAAAAGTGCTCGACCCAGTTCAGTGGCTCGATCCAATAATGCTGGATCGTTCATATCATCAGCGCTGTCTTCATAGGCTGTAATAACATCTATACCACGTAAGCGAAGTCCCTCGCTTATAGCTCGCGGCACATTATGATCCATATAGAGCGCAAGCATAATCAGATCAATCCTTTGGATTTCAGCCGGGCAGCAAGAGGCGTTTGTTCTGTAATTTTCCGGGTCTGATTTACAAAAGCAAGCCTTTGTTCAATGTCCTGATCAAGCACATCCCGATGATCCCAGTAGTAGGCTAATGCCGAGTATATTTGCCCCAGGGTAAGATAGGGATGCTGGAAATGCAGTTCTTCCGGACTCCAGCCGTAGGCTGTTTTTTCCAGGACTATCTCAATTACCTTCATGTTTGTCCCTGCAATAATGGGGACGCTTTTTTCGTCTAAGACCACATGTTCATATTTTGTTTTTGCAGAAGTCAAAGGCATAATTGACACCTCACATTAAGGAATTTTCTATATTTATATATATCATGAAATTAGATATCTATCCAACACAATTATTAAGATTCAATCTGTACGCCGGTGCCCAGCTCAGGACGGTATTGGACTTTTACTTTTGTATCTTTTTTGATTTCCATTCAATCATTTCCTTTTATTCGCTTATACCTAAGTTGAGCGATTTTTTGCGAAGAAATGTGCCAAGATCTTGATGCAGCAAGGTTTGCGAAAAGCGTAGGCATACCAATGGATATGTCGAGACTTTTCGCAAGTCCTTGATGCGCAAGAGATTGGTGCAGGTCGAGTAAAAAATCGCTCAATTTAGGTTATAATAAAAAGTATT
>JAIVWD010000146.1:0-8103 GCA_049190315.1 Deltaproteobacteria bacterium
TTTCTTTCTTCCATCGGTAAGTTGAGTTGAAAAAAAAGTCATTGCAGGAATAACATTCTCATTATCTGCTGAAAAACCGGTTAAAAAACATTCATGAAGGGAGCCAAATTCTGCGATCACATTTTTAATCCCGACAAGGAAAGCGGCAAGATGATCCTGGGAGGCAAACCTGTGTGTAAAACCTGCAAAGGCCCTGTTAATCGATGTATGAGTTGAATTTTTTAAAAACAGGTAAGGAGACGGATTCATCTTATCGAGTACAAATGCAACGCTCTTTAAAATTTGTGCAACCCTGCCGTATGCAAGTGAAGATGCGATAAGGCCTGCTATCTCCCGGTCTCTGATCTCTTTGTATGAATACAGAAATTCAAGGGGGTCAGGATGAACATACCTGCGCCTGTTATATTGATTGTAAAGGATGTCTAATTTTTGTTTAAGCCTTTCAAGGCGCATATTGATTTAAAACGCTACTTTGGGCACCGCTTTTTCCGATTCCGGGATTTCATAGTACTCGGCTTTTTCGACACTGGCCAATGTTGCAAAGAATCTTCCCATAAAAGTTCGTATATATGTGTTTAAACCCTGAACCGCATCATTATATCTCTTTCGTTCAACTGCAATTCTATTTTCAGTGCCTTCGAGACTGTCCTGAAGCTTCAGAAATGACTGGTTCGCTTTAAGCACCGGGTATCTCTCCTGAAGAAAAAGAAGTCTCGAGAGCACACCTTCAAGACGGTTTGCACTTTCGACTTTATCTTTTACTGTTTTTGCCTGGAAGTATTTTGTCCTGGCCTCTGCGATATTTTCAAATAGTTCTTTCTCGTGTTTTGCATAACCCTTAACCGTTTCAATCAGATTCGGGATGAGGTCATATCTCCGCTTGAGCTGGTTTTCAACCTGTGCCCACTTGCCCTTGACATTTTCATCCATGGCAATGACTGTATTGTAACCTCCGATAATCCTTCCGATTGCAAAAATGGCAAACAGTAAAACAACCCCTGAAATTATGAGAATGGTTTTTAACGATTTTGACATAAGAGCCCTCCATGAAACCTACGTTAAGTGATTAGCTGTTAGCAATTAGCCGTTGGCTCTTAGCTAAAGGCTAACTGCTAAAAGCGAAAGCTAACTGCTAAAAAACACTAAAAGCTAATCGCTCATTTTAGGTAAAAATATTAAACTACCAGCCACCTGATGCGCCGCCGCCACCGAAACCGCCGCCACCGCCACCGAAGCCGCCACCTCCGAATCCGCCGCCGCCACCCCAGGCGCCACGCCTTCCACCCATAGAAGATAAGAGGAAAAGCATAAGAAAAAGCCTTGGGTTCTTTATAAAAAGAATAAACATAAGCACAAAAAACACCAGCGATATTATTTTGCCCATGAGGCTGACAGGTTGATCTTTGCCGGTGCGTTGGACCGAGCCTTTTATTTTCGGCATGCCGGTTATCTTTACGCCCGAATCTGCTGCTATTTCATTGGCCAATGCAAGAGCTGTGACATATACACCTTTTGAATATTCTCCGCTGCGGAAAAAGGGCACGAGATAATTGCGGCCTATGGTTCCTGCCAGGCTGTCGGGTATAACGCCTTCAAGGCCGTATCCGACTTCAATCCTGTACTTTTTATCTTTAAGCGATATAAGAAACAAAACACCGTTGTCTTTTCCCTTTTGCCCGAGTTTCCATCGATCGTGAGCTATTGTTAATGAAAAATCCTCGATAGATCCGCCTTCGAGGCTTTTAATGGTCAGAACGACGAGCTGAGCCGTTGTTTTTTGTTCAAGTTCCTTAAGATACTGATTAAGTTTATACTCGGAACTGTTATCAATTATATCTGCAAGGTCCACCACATAGTTGCCCGGCTTTTCCGGAATGATGTCGGCATGTGAAAAGGGTTGCAGCAAAAATAAAAAACACAGGATGAGTATGATCAACGCTGGTTTAATTTTCAATTGCATTTGTAATATACCCCAGTTTTTCAATGGCTTGATAGTAGTCTTCAAATATTGTGTTGAGAGTTTCGATAGACAGTTTTGTTCTTTCCTTCTTTGCTTTCAATATTATTTTGAATACATCGGTGTTGACGCCGGACACATCCTGCAAGGTTGTCAGGACTTCTTTATTTTGTTTTGGAGGCTCTTTCTCAAAAAGAAGAATTAAACCTCTGAAAAGGGGGATATAGCCCGAAAAGGAACTTATAAATCCGTCTGCTATCAGTTTTTTGCTTCCGGAAGAAGAAAGGTAACCCTGCCTTATACCGATTAATTTAACTTTCAGTTCCCGTTCACACTGATGCCTGAGGTCGGATTTTTTAATTTCAAGATCATTGAAAATATCCTCCCCAAAAATGGTTTTATGGAGGATCTTTATGGTCAGAAATTCAATCGGGAAGACATCAAGGGAATTTAAGACATACTCAGGGGTCATAATAAGGGGGGATGCAATCTGTTTTTTCCCGAATTTCTTACCAAGAGGCGCAAAATCTTCAAGGAATTTCAAATCAAACCTTTTGAGAACAAGGATGGAATTGATATCCGAAGTTTTAGAATTGAAATCTTCGGTCAAAGCGCTGCCGACAATGTTAATTGAATGGATTTTATCCTTGTAATTGTTTAATACAACATCGAGAAAAGGTTTAAATTTTACCTCGGCATTGTCATCTACCTTTACTTCGTTCATATAGCCTCCTAACCCGAATATTTCATAAAGGTTAATATTTCGTGACTACTCACGTAGTCAGGCTGAAGCTGTTTAGACTGAAGGCTGAAGGGGTCAGAAAAGCAGGATTGCCGTACTTTAGCGAAAACATCTGATTTTTGCACCAAACATGGCTTCAAAATGCGCTTTTTCCTAACAGTCTTCAGTCTTCAGCCTATCCACCTAAGTAGTTACAATATTTCAATCAAGCTAAAACCTCAATTAATATATTACCATATTTGACAATACTATGGGAATGAAAAAATTGCTATTTAAAAAAGCTTCCTGTTTAAATTAATGTTCTTGTGTTATGATATTATTTTGTATGATTAAAACAAAAAGAAAGGATAGACTCAAATGAGTTACGATTTTAATGCAGATGAAATATTTGAAATGGCCGGGCAGATTGAAAGAAACGGGGCGTCCTTTTACAGAAAATCGGCAGAATTGATTGCCGATCCTGCTGAAAAAAAGCTTTTGCTCGATATTGCCGCAATGGAAGATGAACATGAAAAAACATTTGCCGATTTAAGAGCAGGTCTGTCTGAAAAAGAAAAAGTTACAACAGTGTTCGATCCTGAAGGCGAGATCTCACTTTATCTTCGCGCATTAGCCGACACAAGGGTGTTTTTTGAAAAAAAGATTGATAATACCTCATCAATCAAAGATATCCTTAAAGAGGCTATATTAGCCGAAAAGGATTCTATAGTATTTTATCTGGGCATGAAAGAAATGGTTCCTGAAAATTTTGGGAAAGCAAAAATTGATGCAATCATCAAGGAGGAGATGAACCATATAAAACTTCTCAGCAAAGCGCTGGTAATGGAAAATTTAAAAGGGAACTGATAAACGAATAAGATAGAGGAGGGCAAAATGGACAAATATGTATGCACAGTGTGCGGCTATGTTTATGATCCTGAGCAGGGAGATCCTGACAATGGTGTTGAGCCGGGAACAAAATGGGAAGATGTGCCTGATGACTGGGAGTGCCCGGTGTGCGGAGCTTCAAAGGATGAGTTTGAAAAGGAAGAATAAAGGGACAGGGCTGTTATGAAAAGGCCGGTTGTTGATATCGGTGAATGCAGTCTGTGTGAAGGATGTATCGAAGTATGCCCCTTGGTTTTCAGACTGCATGAATCAGGTTTCATAGAAATCGCCGAACTTTCGGACTATTCTGAACCCTGTGTTGAAGAAGCTATAAAATATTGTCCTGAGGATTGTATATCCTGGGAAGAGGGTTAGCGTTGAATAATGGGTGGCAGGCAACTTAAAAAGGAAATACTTGAACTCTTAAGTCATAAAGATTTTGAAAAGAGCCTGGAGAAGATCCGTAAACTACCAGCCAGGCAGGCAGTAAACCCGCTTTTTTCTTTTTTTTATAATAGTGATGAGCTTGTAAAATGGCGGGCTGTTGCCGCAATGGGCGCAGTTGTTTCAAACCTTGCTGATCATGATATGGAACCGGCGCGGGTTATAATGCGCCGTCTAATCTGGAATCTCAATGATGAATCCGGCGGAATAGGCTGGGGTTCGCCCGAGGCAATGGGCGAAATCATGGCCAGGCACGGAAGGCTTGCAGGAGAATACCATAAAATACTTATATCCTACATCATGCCTGACGGGAATTATCTTGAACATGAAATTCTGCAAAGGGGTGTTTTATGGGGTGTTGGAAGACTTGCCCATGCAAGGCCGCAACTTGTTGAGGATTCTGCGCTTTTTCTTCTCCCATACATGGAATCTGAAGATGCAAATCTCCGCGGGCTTGCCGCATGGACTGCCGGACTCTTTGATTGTAAAACCACAAGAACGTTGCTCAAGCGTCTTGAAAATGATCAGGCAACATTAACAATCTATCTTAACGGCAAACTGGAAGAGTTCACGGTTGCTCAACTTGCGCTCATGCGCAAGACCGGATAGAGCCCGCAGATTAAAGCCCTCCTCTTTGTCACTTATCCCTTAGCATTATCAAGTTGTTTGAAACGATCAGCCTGTTGTTCTTGAATCTGATTGATATCTTCTTTCATCTGAATAAACCGTTCAATGTTTTTCTTTCCAGAAAGCTCCTCAACGGTATCATCTACCTGCTCGCGGGATTCAGTTCCTTCACAACCGGTAAAGGCCACGAGCCCAAACAAAACCAGGGTCAATGATAGTTTCTTAAACGCTTTTGACAACCATTTCATTGTGTCCTCCTGTTTTTTCAGCCAACCTTCATTGTTCGTTCTATGATCAAACCCTGGTAGCTAATTAGTGCATCCAGGATCAGCTCCTCTATTTGTTCGGATATCTGGTCTATTTTTTTTCATATACTAAATTTTTTATCGATTTGTCCATATTTTCCTTTTATAAAACGCACTTCATTATTTAAATTAGTACTATAGTATTTGACATAACGGTATTCTTATGTCATATTAGAGCAGTTCAACTTAAATAACGATGCTTTTAATTCAATTTGAGGGAGCTACAGATGTTTCAGGATATTGAGAACTTTACGGCAGGAAGCTATGAGCAGCAGTATCAATACAAGAGTTTTTTCCCAAATATCATAAACTTACAGTGGAAAATATCTGATCCCGAGGTGCTTACCTTGATGGAGGATGCTAACCGGCTTCTGGGTGAACTAAATGCATTTTCACAATTGATACCCGATGTGGACTTTTTTATTCGGATGCACATCACGAAAGAAGCTACAACATCCAGCCGAATCGAAGGCACCCGGACAAATATGGAAGAGGCTTTAATTGATGAGCAGAATATCAATCCTGAAAGTCGAGACGATTGGCAAGAAGTACAAAACTACATTCAAGCAATCAATTTTGCGGTTGAAGAAATAGAACGGCTTCCTTTATCTAATAGACTTTTCAAAGAAACTCATAAAATCCTGCTGCATGGGGTGCGGGGTAAACATAAGCGACCTGGTGAATTCCGTGTAAGTCAAAACTGGATTGGCTTGAGTTTAAAAAACGCAACCTTTGTGCCGCCGCACCATGAACGCGTCGTAGATTTAATGAGCGACCTGGAAATGTTCATACATAATGAAGAGATTCATGTTCCGCATCTAATAAAGATAGCCATTGTTCATTATCAGTTTGAAACTATTCACCCATTTCTTGATGGTAATGGACGACTTGGAAGATTGTTGATTGTTCTTTATCTGATTAGCTTTAAGTTGCTTGCCAAGCCGGCACTATATATGTCTGATTTTTTTGAGCGTTATAAAGCTGAGTATTATGATCATTTGATGGCGGCGAGAACAAATAATAAAATGATTGCATGGGTGAAATTCTTTTTATTTGGCTTGCGTGAAACTGCCGGAAAGTCGATAGAGGTTTTCAAGGCTATACTGGTTTTAAAAGAGCAAATTGAAAGAGAAAGGATTCCTACGTTTCATGCGAGAAGACAAGAGAATGCGCAGAAGTTAATTGCGTATCTGTATCAACGGCCTATCGTTACAATTAAACTGGTATCTGAATTATTGGGAACGCAGGCAAATACAGCAAGTAAGTTGGTTGCCGATTTTTCAAAGCTGGGAATATTACGAGAATTAACTGGGCGTCGAAGGAACAGGTTGTTTATTTTTGATGAATATACCAGGATATTTATCGACTAAAGTCATAACAATGCCGTGTGTATTACGTAAGCCACTCGATGTCATATCCTTTAAACGTATCAGATCACCAAATAAGTCGCTAATAGTATGTGGAGCAGATGCCTAAAGCCGGCACGCTTTGGAAGAGCTTAACCTGCCTGTAATTTTTTGATTTGACAGACTATTGTGCTCATTTATCCGGCAAGCTTAGGTGTCGCCGCTACTGATACATGGGGTTTACTTTTAAAATGAAAATGTGCTTTCAGCCTTGCAATTTGATGTAAATTGCCATATTATCTTACCAGTAAGATATCAACGCATTTAACAGGAGGTGCATCATGGCAAATGTTTCAACCACAAAAATGTCATCTAAAGGACAAATTGTCATTCCCGAAATTATTAGGAAACAGCTAAATTTGAAACCCGGATCTCAATTCGTGGTTGTCGGGGATAAAGATGTCGTTATACTAAAAAACATATCGCCTCCAGCCCTTAATGAATTTGACGATTTAATTGCTGAGGCTAGAAGGAAGGGGAAAAAAGTCGGTTTAAAAAAATCTGATATTTTGGATGCTGTGAAAACTGTTCGCGGGAAAACGAAATGAAAATTATCCTTGATACCAACGTGTTTATATCTGGGATTTTTTTCAGTGGCCCTCCTTCTCAAATTTTACAAGCATGGAAAAATAAAAAGCTACAGATCATACTCTCGCAAGATATCCTTGATGAATACCATCGTGTTGCTGAGTCTTTATCATCAAAATACCCCACAATAGACATTTTTCAAATTATTAAATTAGTTACGGGACATGGGCAGTTCGTCGATACAAAAGAGCTTGATATAACAGTATGTGAAGATCCTGACGACAATAAATTTATAGCATGCGCAGTAGCCAGCGACACTAAAATAATTGTCAGCGGTGATAAGCATCTATTAAAAATAACAGGATATCAAGGAATTACTGTTTTTAAACCTCGGGAATTTGTTGATCGCTATTTGAATTAACATCGCTAAAGCGACATGTATGAAAGACGATGTCCTGAGTGTCAGAAAGGAGCCGCAGGGATTAAGTACTGGAAAACTCTAAACAGATGAGTACATGTGATTTCAATAAAAAAGACAATTCAAGACCCCGACCTCGCCAAGGTTGAAGCGGCCTTGCAGCGGGCCGCTCAAAAAGCCCGTAAAACAGCAAGGGACACCCGTACACCGCTTGTTATTTATAAAAACGGTCGAATTATTATGCAACCTGTTGAAGAGGAAATGCTTCAGGAATCGCTGTAAAATCATGTTTGAAGGCCTGGAAACGGAGTACGGCACTGATGCCAGGGATGAAATCTTCAAGGCATTGAAGGATGAATTGCGGGTTTCCCATCTGTGGCTGATCATCCGGCATGGTCTCACCGTGCGGGGACTGGAATTCAAGCTCTATTATCCAAAACCCCGCTCCAGCGAGACTTAAATTCAAAAATAAGTAGTTTATTGCTACAAACACATATTGAGGGTCTCTTACGCAGCATGCCTGCTGGTTGTTACGTATATCTGCTATGCACGTAACAAATTGAAACGCTTTAAAATTTGTGATATGCAAATACAATCTACAAGAAAATTGTTTGATTCTTGAGTGGCACTGCTGGCAAGATATCAAAGGTTTTGACAAGTCCGAATTTCGTTTGGTATTCTTAATGTATTTGTAGTGCGACGAGAAGTTGCGTATTTTGACGGATAACATTACAAAGGTGATGATATCCAGATCCATATAATCACTTGTGAAGGAGTAGAATGTCAGAGCTAAACACATTATCAAACTC
>JAIVWD010000147.1:0-8091 GCA_049190315.1 Deltaproteobacteria bacterium
TTTGCCTTATCATTAGCTTTGGCGTAGGCCTCATCAGGACTTATCATACCTTTGGTGCACATTTCCATTATAGCGTCATCTAAAAGCTGCATACCGTATTTTTTACCGGTTTGAATCATAGAAGGAATCTGATAGGTTTTTGCTTCTCTTATCAGATTTCTAACCGCAGGAGTTGCAATTAAAATTTCAAGAGCAGCACAGCGCCCGCCTTTATCGATACGTCGGAACAAAACCTGGGCTATTATAGCTCTGATACCGTCGGAAAGCGTTGAGCGAACCTGGGCCTGTTCGGCGGAAGGAAAAACTTCTATAATACGATCAACTGTTTTTGCCGCACTGGAAGTGTGTAATGTGCCGAAAACAAGATGTCCGGTGGAAGCGGCTTCTATGGCAAGCGATATGGTTTCAAGGTCTCGCATTTCACCTACAAGTATAATGTCCGGGTCCTCGCGAAGCGCGCCACGTAATGCTGCGCTAAATGATTTGGTATGAAGGCCGACTTCTCTATGATTGATAATGCAGCTTTGACTTTGATGGACGAACTCGATGGGGTCTTCAATTGTAATGATATGATCCTTGCGGCTGCGGTTTGCTACGTCAATTATTGATGCAAGGGTAGTTGATTTTCCGCTTCCAGTGGGACCTGTCACAACAACAAGGCCTCTCGGAAGCAAAGCCAGTTTAGGTATAACCGGCGGCAGGCCTAATTGTTCAGCAGTTAGTATTGTACTTGGAATTTCCCTGAAAACGGCTGCCACGCCATTTTTCTGCATAAAAAAATTTGCTCTATACCTGGCAAGTCCTGGTATTTCATAACCAAAATCCACATCCCCTGTTTCTTCGAATACCTTGACTTTATCTTCCGGCGCGATTTCATAGAGCATACCTTTTAGCCCATCATTTTCAAGGATCTGATATTTAATCCTTTCCATTTCTCCATTTATCCTGAGAGCCGGCGGTTGTCCTGAAACAAGATGAAGATCTGAAGCCTTCTGCTCATTCATCAACTTGAAAAACGCGTCTATTTTTGCCATTTGCTACTCCACCTTCAGTCTATTCACCTGAGTAGTTACGTTTTTTTAGTAATTTCAATTTAGAGTCTTCTTCATCCGATGTTTCCATACTCTCTTTTCCTATTTCAAGAAGTTTTGAATGAGTCTCTATTACATAACGGATTTGAACTTCGATTTGCATGCGCTGTCTTTTAAGTTCAGCTATATCTTCATGCAACTGCGCCAGCCTGCTATGTGCCCTGTTGAGTATTTTTTCCGCCCTGACCTCTGCCTCAGCTATGACTAATTCAGATGATTTTCGAGCATTTTTCTTCATCTGCTCAAGAACTTTCTGAGAATTAAGCATAGCGCGCTTAAAGGTTTCTTCGCGTTCCTTATACCCCTGGCTTTCAAGCTTTAGCCTTCTAATTTCCTCATGCAGGTTCTCGTTTTCCTGCTGCAATGAAGCAAAAGAATCGGCAATTTGTTCAAGGAATTTATCTACCTCACGGATATCAAATCCTCTAAATCTAACCTTGAACTGCTGTTGTTGAATATCAAGTGGTGTAGTTTTCATTATTTCACCTATATTATAATAAATTAGCAGACAGTCTTATTAAGCTGCTTACAACAAAGGTTCGTAAGAAGATTACTCCGAGCAAGACAATAATTGGAGAGAAATCAATACCTCCAAAACTAACGGGTATGAATGAGCGAACGCGATATAAAGCAGGTTCTGTAACATTATGGATAAAACGAACAATAGGATTGAAGGGATCCGGATTGACCCAGGACAGCACTGCTCTTGCTATAACAATCCACATGAATAGAAGTAAAACAAGGTCAAGAACCTTTGCGATTGCCATTAACAGATACCCGATTATATACATAAATATAAAAGCCTTTCATTTAATGTAATTATGTAATATTTTAGCTTTATGAAACAAACCGGTCGTGCGTGAGCTTCAGGTGTGATCGAATTCAAAACAGGAAACTGTTTGAGTGCATTAGAGATCGTTAAGAAAGAACCGTGTGGGATATTGCTCATTATTTATTAATGACTTGTTGAATTGTTACTATTATTTTCATTCATGGCAAGTTCTTTCTTTACGATATCTTATGCGTGAGTTTTTCATGGTTTGAATTTGATTATACCTGAAGCGAATATATTTTCAAAAAGCTAAAGTGTTACGTAATTATTAATTTGTCAAGTTATCAAAAGAATATATAGAAAATCAAATATATTCTTAAAGATTAAGTCAAGAAATATCAAGTAAAATCATTGACAGATCAAAGGTGCAGTCGTAAAAAAGTATAAACGAAGCACATTACGATAGACAATATCGAAAAATAAGTAACTATTCACGGTTGGTTTCCTTGATTCTTTCATTGCTTGCTAAACCTTGAACCGGTAACTGTTAACCGTGAACGGTCTCTAAAATTAAGGAGGCAGTGTGTCAAAAATTAACAAGAAAATTGGTTTTATTGGTGCCGGAAACATGGGAGAGGCTTTCGTGGGCGCTCTTATCCAGACTGGAATTTTTTCTCCGTCAATGATTTATACAAGTGATATAAATGAAAAGCGGCTCAATATTCTTAATAAGACTTATGGTATTTCTGTAATGAAAGATAATTTTAAAGTTTTTTCGGAATGCGAAATTATAGTTATTGCAGTAAAACCTCAGCATATATATCAGGTCCTTTCACAAATTTCAGAGCATG
The DNA here is from genome assembly GCA_049190315.1 of Deltaproteobacteria bacterium. Lineage (GTDB taxonomy): Bacteria > Desulfobacterota > Desulfobacteria > Desulfobacterales > ETH-SRB1 > B13-G4. Next base: position 2,715 of record JAIVWD010000147.1, read on the forward strand.
AAGGCTATCAGATACCAAATCGAAAGATAGTTGTTTCTATTGCAGCAGGAATTCCTTTACGTAAAATTGAGGCTTTACTTTACGATTCTCTTAATAATGAATCCAGAGAAAGATTGCCGATAATAAGAGTAATGCCAAACATGCCGGCCCTGGTCCTGGCAGGAATGTCCGGAATGAGTGCCAACAAATATGCCAAAGCAGAAGATTTAAACACAATAAAGATAATTCTTGAAGCTATAGGCAAAGTAATTGAATTTAAAGAAGAAGATCTGGATGCAGTGACCGCTCTTTCCGGATCAGGGCCAGCATATGTTTTTTATATTGCTGAAGCTATGATAGAGGGAGGTATCAAAGTCGGACTGGAGCCGGATAAAGCCGCCATGCTGACAGTTGCAACTATACAGGGTGCCCTTAAACTCATGGAAGAAAGCAATGAATCGCCTGAAATTTTGCGCCGGAAGGTGACTTCTCCCGGAGGAACTACTGAAGCGGCTTTCAAGATTCTGGAAAAAAATAAAGTAAAACAAAATATAATAGAGGCTATAAAGGCAGCCGCAAGGCGCTCAAAAGAGTTAAGCAAGTAAAATATAGGTAGATAGGTGGAAGGCTGAAGGCTGAAGGTGGAAGGCTGTCAGAGAACTTCAGCCTTCGGTCTTCAGCCAAATGGCCTATTAATCAGCTAAGTTTGTCAAAGCGCTTAGGCTTTTCGTGCAACCGGGATTCAACCCTGATTGAACCAAAGATCGTCGAAACCGAAAAGGTCTTAAATAGCTTAATTCGAGGGTTGCGAGATGATTGATATACTTCAGTCTTCAGCCTTCTACCTTCAGTCTATCCAAAGGATTAAACTATGTTTGTTGAGACGATAACATATCCGGCAGCTTTTTTTGCAGGACTTCTTTCTTTCTTTTCTCCTTGTATCCTGCCGATTATTCCATCGTATTTTACTTTTATAACGGGTTTTTCCATAGAAGAGTTGACCATAGACTGTAATGCAGAAATTAGAAGGAAAGTATTTTTAGCTACTGTATCATATGTTTTAGGCTTTTCTTTTGTTTTTGTGCTTATGGGAGCTTCAGCCTCATTGTTTGGAAATATCATATACAAGTATAGTAATTTTATAAGAATAACGGGTGGTATTTTAATAATAATATTTGGGATGCACTTAATCGGCTTAATCCGCATCCGTCATCTTTATCATGACAAACGGATTCACATAGTTAAAAAACCACTGCATTTTTTAGGGCCTTTTATAATTGGCATGGCTTTTGCCGCGGGCTGGAGCCCTTGTATAGGTCCTTTATTAGGCTCGATACTTGTTCTTGCCGGCAATCAGGAGAATGTATGGCAGGGAGTTATGCTTCTTGTAATATATTCCGCAGGACTGGCAATGCCTTTTATTTTGGTGTCTATATTTGTTAATTTTATGCTTAAATTTATCAAAAAAGCATCTAAGGTTTTGAATTATGCAAACATTGTTGCAGGTATTTTTCTTATTTTTATCGGCCTGTTTCTTATATCAAACAAAATGTATTTATTAACTTTTTTTGGATAAATATACGGCATCTTTCATTCACCAGTTTACACTTTTTTCGAAAAAGCGTGTATTATCGAATTGAATGTCGATGTCGAAACTGGAAACTGGAAATTTGAAATTAGGTAACGCATCTACGTCTTTGTATTTTTTTCAATTTATAGTGTCGTGTCATGCGTGAAATATCGTACCAGGCACTCGTCATTCCCGCTTTCGCTGGAATGACGGCCATATTTGCGACACTACATAGATGACAGGACACTAGTTTCAAATTTCACTGCCAAAATACAAGATCAATAAAGTGTGAACTACTTTTGACTTGTCGTGAAGGATGCCAAATATACGATGAAAAATATATTTAAATACGCTTGTTTTTTAACAGTAATAATTTTTATTTTATCTACGTTGTCTTGCAGTTTTGCTTCTTCAAAACTCATAAACTGGTATACATACAAACAAGGGATTGAGCTGAGCAAAAAAGAGGAGAAAAAGATATTTTTATACTTTTATACTGACTGGTGCACTTACTGCAAAAAGATGGAGAAAGAAACGTTCAATGATTATTCAGTTGCTTCCTATATAAATGACAACTTTATTCCCATAAAGGTAAACTCGGACAGAGAGGTTAAGATAGCGTTGGATTTTGATGTAAAAGGGTTGCCATCTACCTGGTTTATTGCAGAAAATGGAGAAAAAATTAGCAACTTGCCTGGTTACATACCTCCTAAAAGGTTGCTTGATATTCTTAAATATATAAATACAGATAGTTTTAAAGAGATGGCCTTTAGAAAATTTATGGGGAATATGTAACTGCTTTGACTTTGAGACCTTTGCAAAACGCCCCCTTTTGCCCAATTTTAGCGTCAGGCTCAAATTTTAAGCCTCGAAATACTCAATGTATTCCTGCATTTAAAATTTTCGCCTTCCTTAAACTTGAACAAAATTGAACATTTTTCAAGGGTCTCACTTTTACAATGAGTTATGGAATTTTAGTGCCTTGCTTTGAGAACCAATAAAAATATCTTTTTATCAGACGTATTGAAGTAGAAACTATTACCACGGTACTCATTGCTACGAGAAGGACAGGCACCCAGATATATTCATTATATTCTGTTTTTTCAACCGCTTCTAATATGCCGGCAATGCCAAAGAGAAAGACAAGCAACATGAATGCAATAACTGTATAACAAGCCTTTTCAGTATCATACCACGGCAGTATTACTTTTCTGAATAAGGGATTTTGGTCAAGAGGCATATTGCTCCTTTAGATTTCAAATTAATTAGTAACTACTCAGGTTGGTTAGGCTGAAGGCTGAAGACCTTTAGGAAAAAGACTCCCAGAAGCCAATATCTTCTTAAAGCAGCCGGAAATTTTGTCTTAAACATAGAGAATAACGCTCAGGAATCATTTGTTCCCTTCAGCCTATAGCCTTCAGTCTAAATACCTGAGTAATTATATTAATTATAACATGCAATCCATTGATAGATCAAGCTATGGAATTACATTATGACAAGAATAAATTTTACAACTAGATGGTTAGGAACGGGGACGAAACAACTTCCCCAACTATGCATCACAGCTTCAGGCCACCTTTGCCCGATCTCAAAGCACAAAAATATCAAAATAGCCCGCTATTCCATCAACTTTTGTGATTTGAGATCGAACAAATTTGACCCAAATCTATGCACCTACTTAGGGAAGTTATTTCGTCCCCGTTCCTTAATTAACATTTTTCTCTTCAGCCTGTTTCTTGGCAATATTTGGGGGTGTGCTTTGCCTGTAAAGAAGCTTTTTATAAAAGATATGTCAGAATCATTTGAAGTGGGCACCATTATTTCTGTAGAAACCGGCAAGCCAATATCTTATGAGGGTCTTATTAATGATCTTGAAGATGTCCAGGTGATTTATGTCGGAGAAAGGCATAATGAGCCTTCACATCATGATATTCAGCTCAGATTAATAAAAGAGCTTTTTAAGTCCCATCCATATATTTCTGTAGGCATGGAAACATTTGATAGATCATATCAGCAGATTCTTTATCTTTGGTCTGATGGTGAACTGAATGAAAAAGAATTTATGGAAAAAATGCACTGGTACGCTAACTGGCGGTTTGATTTTGAATTATATAGGGACATTCTACTTTTTCTAAAAAATAACAAAATAAGAATTGTTGGTCTTAATCTCCCTTTCCATATTCCGCCAAAGATAGCCATTGGCGGAATCGAGACCCTTTCTGACGATGAAAAGAAAAACCTTCCAAGCGACATAGACACCTCAAACGCTGACCACAAAGCCTATTTAGAAAAAATATTTAAACAACACAAAGTCAAAGGAAGGGAAAAATTTGAGAATTTCTATATGGCCCAATGTGTATGGGAAGAGATAATGGCTGAATCAATTTCACAAAATTTGAAAGGGAATCCAATGATAGTACTTGTTGGAAATGGTCATATTGTGCATAAATTTGGAATTCCAGACAGAGCATTTCGCCGCACGGGAGCTTCGTTCAAAACTATTTTTCTCGCACCGGCAGGCAGTGGAGCTGAAGTCGAACTTTCTTTTGCAGATTATATTTGGGTAACCCCTTCGATTAATAAGCACCATATGGGGCGGAGACCTCACGGTCACAGATATAGACTTTCAGATAATTAATTTCACTGTGTTATCAGTCGTCGACGTATAACTAATACGCCTTCCTCCTTCTGGCCTTGTGAAATTAATTATCTGAAAGTCTATAGGTCCGGTAAAATTAGGACATGATATAAAGAGACTTTAATAATGTGACATTCTTCATAATGAAAAGCTCCTTCTCCCAAAAGGTTTTCTCAAAAGGCAAGGTGAAATGAAAGCAGAGAAAAGCGATCTTTCTGCGAAGCCGAAAGACTACAGATGGGCCATCCGACCGCTGGTACCCAAAGAGGTCTACACTGACCGCGAGGAAGAGCTGGAATATCTTTATAATGCGGCTATTGACGCTGTAGGCCGAAGAACCATGTCCACGGTCCTTTTGGGTCAGCGGCGCATGGGGAAAACCGAAATATTTAAGCGCGTAGTAAATCGTCTCTTTTTTGAGCAGGATCATCGGGATCCGGATGCAGTTATTCCGGTTTATTACAGCTTCAAAGATGAGCCGCTTGACCGGTGGGAGTTTGCCATTGGATATGTGGAGAATTTCCTTCGGTGGTATGCAGCTTTTCGATTGAGAGAACCCCAAATTCTTTCCACAAAAAAGCTTGATCTTGACGATCTTTCTGAATTGATCAGGTTGCGTCTTGATGTGCCGGAAGGCTTGTCAGGCGCTCTAAAGTTCATCGAGTCTCTTCAGAAGAAGAAGGTCACAATACCTGAAGATGAGGCCGTTACACTACCGCGGCGAGTTTCTGACTGGGATGAAAGTACGATCATAATGTTTTTAGACGAATTCCAGAACACCCGTCTTCCTCAATACAATTTCAGCATAGTCGGTTTTATGCAGGAAGCAGTCGAATCTCCCACATGTCCCCATTTTGTCACTGGCTCTGCCATGAGCATCCTGGCAAGAGAGATACTTGGTCGGGGATCGCTTTTTGGGCGGTTCCGCAGCCATCCGATTGAGCCGATGACCAACTATTGGGGCGCGCAGTTGGCGTTCAATGCTTCCCGCTATCATAAAACTCACATAGAGGAAAAGATGCTGCCCGTAGTAGCGGATCGTTGCGGAGGAAATCCTTTTTATATCACAGCAGTAATCCAGCAGGCGGCAGAACAGCGAAAGCCGATTGTAAGCGAAGAAACATTAAACGAAATTCTGGCGGTTGATCTTTCTTCCGGTTTTATATGGGCTGAACTGAATGACCAGGTAA
>JAIVWD010000148.1:0-8083 GCA_049190315.1 Deltaproteobacteria bacterium
ATTTGAAAATATTAGTTAACTCGTTGATTTCATTATTGGTGATCCCACGGGGAATTGAACCCCGGTTTCCGGCGTGAGAGGCCGGCGTCCTAACCGCTAGACGATGGGACCCTTTAATTCTTAGCCCTAAGTTGAGCATGATTATAGAAAAGGGTGTGCTTTGTCAAATATTATTTATCTGAATTTATAGATTTGAATACTTCTCAATCCTTTTACCCTTTCTGAAACCAAAAACAAAATATATTATACAACCGATAAAAGGGATAACAGCAATCATTCCCCATATAAACTTATATGCCAGTTTACCAAAATCCTTCTTGGCTATATCAAATACAGCCAGGCAGGTTATTACGTAAAACGCTATGCCAAGACCTACAAAAAATGTTGTGGTATTCAATTTTATCCTTTCAGGTAACAGTTCAGCCACAAAGGCACTAAGGTCGTGTCATACGTGAAATATCGTACCAGGCACTCGTCATTCCCGCGGAAGCGGGAATCCAGAAGCACCGAAGTAGTCAGAAATGCTTGTCCTCGACCTGATCGGGGAATGGATTCCCGCCTTCGCGGGAATGACGGCCATATTTGCGACACTACATAGATGACAGGACACTAAGACACAAAGAAGGGATATGATTGATAAATTGAGGAATTAAAAGTGACAACATCCTTCAATTCGGAATCCCTAAATTTCTAAATTATGAATTTTAAAAAATATATTATAATCTTGGTGCCCTGGTGTCTTTGTGGCTGAATTATTATCCTTTCAATAGTTCAGATATTTTTAATATAGTATTAACATAATATTTGCTGTGATTATAACGATAAATGACCTTATAGGCATCTTTTCCGTCTATTCCCGGATGCCATCCGTAATGGCCGAGATATGTTGCTATGCTTATTATAGCATCGGCATGGTTAAAAAGATCAACACTTCCATCTCCGTCCCCATCTTTTGCAAATGCAAGAATACTGCTTGGTATGAATTGAGCTATACCCAATGCCCCCGCAAAAGAGCCATTAATAATAGCAGGATCAATTCCTTCCCTGTTTACATATTTAAAAAAGGCTTTAAGTTCAGCGTAAGCCCATTTTGATTTTCTTTTCGACCACTTATTGAATTCTTCCCTTGTACGACTGTAAGAGCTTGAATTTTTATCCCAGACCATCTCACGGATGTTTAAATCCGACAAAGAAGCCAGCGTTGAAAGAGTGTTTAAAACAGATCTGCTCCCAATTACTTTTCCAAGTCTTGTTTCAACTAAAATTATAGCCGTTACAATTTCTTTGTCCACACCGTATATTCTTTCCGCCCTTGAAAGCTCTGTACTATATTTGCTCATATATTTTTTTGCCTTCTTAATGGAGCTTTTGGAAGTGAACTGATCGTAATTTAATTTAGCTTCGCTATGCACGAAATATCGGGAAACACCTTTAAAATCAAAATAGACCTCTGGTCTGTTGTATAAATCCTTTATCATGCCTTTATCAAAACCTTCTATTATGAGTCTTTGCTGCAGGGATTCAAAATATACCCTGCTGTTATCTGCAATAGCCGGGTTTTGAAAGAATGGCACGGCAATTAATATCAACAAACCTGTAAGCAGAACTATAATTGTGCTGTAGTTAATTTTAATAGACATCATCACTAATCTCCGGGTAATAATATGCAAAAGCTTATACGGCGCAACTTTTTAGGGCATCCGGTTTTTGTTTTTTTGGCAAATAGTAGTGACTTGCAATTGGAATCATTTTAAGGCATCGTTTTTCAAATGTGACTATATGACTGTATCCAGCCGAAATAAGCAATGGCAATGCCTTGTCATAATGCTGACCAACGCTCTCAGGCTTATGAGCATCTGACCCAAGAGTAAAAAAAATCCCCTTTTCAAAACATTTTTCTATAATTTCTCTGGAAGGATAAGCCTCATTGACCGGATGATTATATCCGCTTGTATTAAGCTCCAATGATAAATTCTTCTTTTTTATCTTTGATAATATCTCATTTATTTCTTTATCAAAAGTTTTTAAAGGCCTCCTTCCAAATTTTTTCAACAAATCAAAATGACATATTATATCATAATAATTATAATCCAGCATTTTATCAAACTTTTCAAGGTAAAGGCCGTAAATATAATCTGTGTCATTTCCTCCCCGGCTCCATTGTGAGCCATGACTTACTACGTTAATGCCATCAAGAAAATGCAGAGAACTCCCAATAACATCAAATGAATACATCCCCACAATATCTCTGACAAGATCGGTATGCTCCGGACAAAAATCAACTTCCAGGCCGGCTTTAACATTAATAATGTCCCTGTATTTATGTTTAAGAAGCTGAATTGCCTGAAAATAAAACGGGACCTCGCCGGGTGTCATAGAAAGCCTGTTTGCAGGCTCAGAAATAATCAGATGATCCAGAAAGCATATCTCTTTTAAGCCTGTATCCACGGCTTTTTGTATGTATGCTTCCATTACACCTTCTGCATGGTTGCAAAGGGAGGTATGTACGTGATAATCGATCATATAAGTTCAGGGTTCAAAGGTTCAGGGTTCAGGGTTCAACGGTTCACGGTTTTTTTTAATGAATTTTGTAATAATTGAAGCATGGCAAATATTCAGGCGTTTAGGCTGAAGGAAACAGATGATTCCTGAACGTTATTTTCTATGTTTAGGACAAAATTTCTGGCCGCTTTAATAACATATTGGCTTCTGGGAGTCTTTTCCCTAAAAGGCTTCTACCTTCAGTCTATTAACCTGAGTAGTTACTTTATGTTTTGATCAACCGTTAACTGTAAACTGTAAACCGTGAACGGTTACTTGTAAGTATATAAATGACATGATATAAATCTAAATGTCAAATAATACATACTCCATCAGAAATTGGTTACCATGAAAAAAGTTTCTAAAACAATTTTTTGCTGCCAGGAATGTGGATACCAGGCCCCTAAATGGATGGGCAAATGCCCTGACTGCGGACAATGGCAGACCTTTGTAGAAGAAGTGCAAACATTGAAGCCGTCTCAAGAAGCAAGGCGTAATGCATTATCTCTTCAATCAAAACCTGTCCCCATTGACTCAATTAAACTTGAGGATGAATATCGTCTATTAACCGGAATCAAAGAATTTGACCGGGTTTTGGGCGGCGGGCTTGTCCCTGGAACACTTGTGCTTATAGGCGGTACTCCCGGAATAGGCAAGTCCACTCTAATGTTGCAGGCTTTGCACGGTCTTGCAAACATGGGACACAAGGTACTTTATGTCTCTGGAGAGGAATCAATTCAACAGATAAGCTTGCGGAGTAAAAGGCTTTCAACTGTCTCCCACGATTTGCTGGTGGTTTCAGAGATAGATATAGAATCCATACAAACAATGATTGAATCAACCAGGCCGGATGTGCTTGTAATAGATTCTATCCAGACCATGTTTAACGCAGACCTTACTTCTGCTCCGGGAAGTGTAAGCCAGGTCAGGGAATGCGCCATTAAACTCATGTTCATAGCCAAAAATACAAGTGTTCCGATATTTCTGGTTGGGCATGTGACAAAAGATGGCGCCATAGCCGGGCCCAGACTTCTGGAACATATGGTGGATACGGTTCTTTATTTTGAAGGCGATAGAAATCATGTTTTCAGAATTTTGCGTGCCGTTAAAAACAGGTTTGGATCAACCAATGAAATAGGCGTATTTGAAATGAATGAAATGGGCCTTGAAGAAGTTGTAAATCCTTCTGCGGTATTTCTTTCAGAACGTCCTGTAAACACACCAGGATCAGTTGTAACTTCCAGCATGGAAGGAACCAGGCCGATACTTGTTGAACTTCAGGCTCTGGCCGGCAGTACAAATTTTGGAACACCCAGAAGGACAGTTCTTGGTCTTGACCAAAATCGGGTTGCTCTGCTTGTGGCTGTTATGGAAAAAAAATTGGGCATGGATTTAATGGGGCACGATATCTTTATGAATGTGGCTGGGGGTGTAAAGGTAGATGAGCCGGCTATTGACATGGGAATTATTTCCGCCATCGCATCAAGCTTTTTAGATAAACCTATTTCTGATGCAACACTTGTTCTTGGTGAAGTAGGATTGACAGGTGAAGTCAGAGCTGTGAGCCATATTGAAACCAGAGTTAATGAAACAAAAAAAATGGGTTTTTCAAGGTGTCTTGTGCCGGAAAGCAATCTGAAGCGCATGACCGAAGTAAAAGGCATAGATGTTATAGGGGTTAAAACAGTATCAGAAGCTATTGAAATCCTGTTTTGATGATGCGATACAAATCAAAACATAAGGGGTGGAAAGATCATTATTCCACACTGGCTAAAAAAGAAAATTTCCCGGCAAGATCGGTTTATAAACTTAAAGAAATACAGCAAAAATATAATTTAATTAAAAAGGGAGACAGAGTTCTTGATCTGGGTTGTTCACCGGGTTCCTGGCTTATCTATGCAGCAGGGCTTACGGGTAAAAAAGGCCGGGTAACTGGAGTTGACCTGAAGCCTTTATCTGTAAAGATCCCATCAAACGCCAGGGTATATACCGCAGATATTCTCTCTATTGACGATGAGTTTTATGAGTTAACAGGAAAAAATTTTAACGTTATTTTAAGTGATATGGCACCGGCTACAACCGGGAATAAAAGTGTTGATGCTGCGAGATCATTTAACCTCTGCGAAGCAGCTCTGTCCATTGCTCAAAAAACTCTAATGCCCGGAGGATCTTTTGTTTGCAAGATCTTTCAGGGCGAAGATTTTAAAAAATTTTCAGATTCAGTAAAGGCCGGCTTTAAAAAAAGCAAAATTTTCAAACCACAAAGCAGCCGAAAGGCAAGCAAAGAGATTTATATAATCGGATTGGATAAAAATTAAAATAATAGTTTACCACGGATTTTCACGGAACTACACTGAATTATCGTAACTGTTCAGGTTGTTAGGTTCACGGTTCACGGTTCACGGTTGGTTGCCTCGTTCAATTTTTATTGCCCTCTAACCTTGAACCGTGAACCCTGGAACTGTGAACCTGAGTAGTTACACTTATTGCTTACAATTTTCAGTGAAACTCCGTGTCATTCCGTGGTGAATTTTTACAAATTAGACTGTGGATTCAGGAGGTAAATATGTCAGGTCATAGCAAGTGGTCTTCCATTAAACATAAAAAAGGTGCAACCGATGCCAAGCGCGGCAAAATTTTTACGAAACTCATAAAGGAAATCACTGTAGCGGCACGTATGGGAGGAGGAGGAGACCCTGCATCAAACCCAAGGCTGAGAACGGCAATCCAGGCTGCAAAAAGTGAAAATATGCCCAAAGACAATATTGAAAGAGCCATAAAAAAGGGAACAGGTGACCTTGAAGGAGTAAATTACGAAGATATTATTTACGAGGGATACGGCCCGGGCGGCACAGCTATTTTAATTGAATCACTTACAGACAACAAAAACAGGGCTGTTGCCGATATTCGCTACATTCTGAGCAAATCCGGAGGGAATTTAGGTGAAAACGGCTGTGTTTCGTGGATGTTTGACAAAAAAGGATATATTGTTGTCGAAAACAGTAAAGTCGATGAAGAAGTTTTGATGGAAATCGCCATAGATGCCGGTGCTGAAGATGTGAGAGAGGATGAAAATAATTTTGAAATTATCATCGAGCTTCAGGATTTTGAATCAGTTAAAACAGCAATAGACAAAGAATCAATACCTTACATTGTAGCTGAAATAACTATGCTTCCAAAGTCAACAGTAAATTTAGAAGGCAAAGAGGCGGAACAGATGGTAAGATTGATGGAAAATCTTGAGGACTGCGATGATGTGCAAAAAGTATATACTAATGCAGATATACCGGAGGAAATTTTGAATAATATGTAAGATCGGGGGTCAGGGATCGGGGATCGGGGTTTAGAGTTAGTCGCCTTTTAACCCAAAACCCTGATCCCTGACCCCTGATCCCAGTAGTTAAGAAAGTTCTATCATCCTTTGAACCGCTTTTAACGCCGGCCGCTGTATATCTTCCGGCACCTTAACCTCGCCTTCCATGAATTCAAGGCTTCTGACAATATCTTCAAGAGTGATTTTCTTCATATCACTGCATTCCATGTTTAAAGATGCGGGATAAAAAAATTTGTCGGGATTTGCCTTTTTCAAAGGATAAAGCAATCCTATTTCAGTCCCTACGATAAAAGATCTGCTTTTCGATTCCATGGCGTATCTGATCATGCCGGAAGTACTTAAAGCAACATCTGCCATAGCAATAATATCCGGCGGGCATTCCGGATGAGCCATGAAAACGGCATCCGGATACTTTTGTTTTGCCGCATTAACATCTTCAACAGTAAGGCTGTCATGAATCGGACAGTATCCATCCCAGAAATGTATCTTCTTTTTTGAATACAAAGCTGCATACATGGCAAGGTTTCGATCAGGAACCATCATTAGTTCATCAGCATCAAGGCTGTTTACGACTGCAACAGCATTCGCCGATGTGCAGCAAATAGTCGAGATCGCCTTGACCGATGCAGATGAATTAACATAAGTTACAACCGGCATTGGAGGAAGTTCTGCAAGCTTAGCCTTAAGATCTTCCGAAGTCACCATATCCGCCATAGGGCACCCGGCATCTTTGCGCGGAAGCAGTACTGTCTTATGCGGCGACAGGATTGAAGCTGTCTCTGCCATAAAAGTTACTCCGCAAAACAGAATAACCTCGGCATCAGTCTGGGAAGCTTTGATACTCAATTCAAGTGAATCACCGCAAAGATCAGCAAGATCCTGTATCTCCGGAGGCTGGTAATTATGTGCAAGCATAATTGCTTTTCTTTTTTTCAGCAGGTTTTTTATCTTATCTCTCATTTTTTATATCCATATTTACTCACGTAACAGTTCACGGTTGTCGGTTTACAGTTAACAGTTTGTAACTACTCAGGTTGGTTAGGCTGAAGACTGAAGACCTTTAGGGAAAAGACTCTTAGAAGCCAATATTTTCTTAAAGCGGCCGGAAATTTTGTCTTAAACATAGAGAATAACGCTCAGGAATCATCTGTTTCCTTCAGCCTATAGCCTTCAGTCTAAATACCTGAGTAGTTACAACAGTTTTATGTTTTGAACAGCCGTAAACCGTGAACCGTGAACCGTTGCTTACTCATCAAGTTCCAGCACCTCTGTACCATAAGGTATATCAAAAATAAATATCGAATCGTCAGGATCCTCCAATAGTTTAATATCAATCAGCTTTATTCGAGTCTCATCGCCGTATGAATTATATGTAACAATCTCTTCAAGATAAAATGTCTTCTTTGAAATTGACAAGTTTATGTATGATAAATCGTTTGTTTTCTTTACCGACACCAGCTTAAGTATATAATAATCACTGCTGTCGGTATTTTCCAGGGTAATATTGAATTTTTGTCTGATAAGCCTGATGTCTGAAAGGAAACTGGCACCCTTGCCATCTCCAAAAAATGATGGGAATTTCCCAATCATAACCTGGTTATCATCCGGTCTGTAAACCCATAGATTCTTACCATCTGTAACTATAATCTGTATGTCTGGCTCTTCATACTCCCATCTCATCTTACCCGGACGTTTGACCGTTATTTTGCCCGACGCGAAATCCGTTATATCCATTGCCTTTAATGTCGATTTCTGAACAAAACAAGCAGAAAATCCGGCAGCAGCATACTTTTTCTCAACTTTGTCCATAATTTCATCAAGCAAAATGTTCGATTCCTGCGATTTTGAATCTTGACGCATGGATGAATCTTTGCATAACACATGCTGTGCATTTAAAAAAATAACTACCCATAAAATACATATAACTAATTTAAATCTCATACTACAGACCTCGTTAAGTAGTTAGTGCCTGAACGGAAACTATCCAAAGTTGTCATTTCGAGCGGAGCGAAAAATCTTATGACAGTAAAAATAGAAATTGGAAATTTGGCCTTCATGCTTTTGTACTGTTGATAAACGCATTCAATTTTGGGCAGAGTTTCATCTCTCCCAAATTTCTATTTTCTAATTTCAAGTTTCAAGCCGTAAACGACTACAAGATTTCTCCCTTCGGTAGAAATGACAAAAAGAGGGGTTTTCGTTCAGGCA
>JAIVWD010000149.1:0-8072 GCA_049190315.1 Deltaproteobacteria bacterium
AAAAGGATTGGCCACTGTTTTTTCTTTAGGCTCACTTGGGCGAGTTTCAGATATTCTTACATTTTATTATCAGTGGGCGAGTCTTGTATCATGTAATTTGCCCTGATTTATTGAGAAGTTACGAAAATCTGCAAGATTTTAATGCCTTCAAATAGAACCAAATGATGCCGTCTTGACATCCAGCGTCCCATCAAACTTTGGAGTTATGCCGGTAGGTTATGACACAGACTTTTTCCAGCATCACCAGACCCTCGCCCATCATCTTGCCCAATTCCGGCAGAAACGTCTCGATCTTGTCTTCGGTATCAACGATCTCCACCACCACGGGAAGGTCTTCGGAAAGACGCAGCACCTTGGAGGTATGTATGCGGCTGTTCGCTCCGAAGCCCAGAAATCCCCGCAATACCGTGGCTCCGGCCATACCACGCTTGCGGGCTTCCTCCACGATAACCTCATAAAGCGGTCTGCCGTCAACTTTGTCACTTTCGCCGATGAAGACACGCAGCAAGGATGCCTCTGATGTGAGTTTCATTTTTATATCCTCCTTCAAATCATCCGCCCGAACGCCGCTCCGGCGAACAAGGCAACAAACCCGAGTCCGTTCTGCATAGCTATGTTTGCGGCAGCGTAAATCCATTCGGCAGAACGTAACAGCTCGCTGGATTCCAGGATCAGCGTCGAGAAGGTGGTAAAAGCTCCCATAAAACCGACCAAAACAAACAAGCGTGTTTCTGCGGAGACGGGCCATCGGTTTTCGAACAGCGTCCAGAGCAGCCCTACCAGAAAACATCCTGTGAGGTTGACCGCCACCGTCCCCCAGGGAAAAGACGCACCGTTGATTCGTTGTACGAATCCAGCCAGCCCGTAACGGGCCAGCGTGCCAAACGCGCCGGCCAACGCCGGCCATGCGAGTTTCTGAATCATGTATGGAGTCCCCCTTTAGACCCATTAAATATTAAGAAATAAATCAGTGATATTTGATATTAACAGGTCGTTTCTTGATCGTTGTAATATCTTACAATAGCCACTTCCAGGCCGGTACGATTTCGAGGCGCTTATCGGATAGATCTTCATCCAGCCAGGTGACGATGGTACCGCGTTTCAAACCCAGTTCATCCATAGCCGACAACAATGCGCTGACTTCCCGTTTTTGCGTATCCGGATCGTTAATATCCCAGCAGACCTGGACAAGCCGATGCTCGCCTCTATCTTTCGCTGGCAGCTCAAAATCAACCTCAGCTCCGTTTTTGGTAACGTAATACTCAGGAGCAAGTCCCTGTCTGCGAAAATGCATGTAAACAAGATTCTCAAGCAGCGCTCCCCGATCCCCCATCATGCGAAGGGACATGGCTTCCTGAAGCCCTGGATCAATAACATAAATTTTTTTCGGATTCACCCGTCGGGCTCTTTCAGACCGTGAGTGTATCGGCGCCTGGTAGAAAAGAAAGGTGTCTGTGAGATGATCTATGTAATCATATAGACTGTTTTTTGTGCAGGCAACACCTTGGCTCCTTAAAGAATTATATGGTTATGCCCTAATTGAGCCAAAGCTCAATTAGGAAGGTGGCAGAGGTCAGTAAAGGATGTACATCTAAAATAAACATATGCAAAAATATCTGTGTTTATGATACTTGGTATTAAAATTCTTTAACACATATCCCAAAAATATATTGACAAAGATAAACTTATTGTTTAATTATGTTAATAAATATTGTAAATATCAATTAACATTATGCCCCCCATACAAAAAATACGATTTGACACATTCTTTATAAGGCTTTGTGACGCTACTACGATAAACTCTCAAGCTAACTTGGCCAAAGCTTTAAGTGTTAGCCGCTCTGCAATCACACAAGCCAAAAAAAATGATTCTATACCTCAAAAATGGATTTTCGAATTATCACATCTATATAACTTAAATCCGGCTTGGTTGGAAAATGGAACCGGGCCAACGTTTTCAAATCAAAACAATTATCAAGAAATTTTCCTCCAAGTTCCAAAGGTTAGGGCCAGGCTATCTGCTGGAGGTGGCTCCTTTGAGACAGAACCGGAAATCGAAGAATTTTATTCATTCCGGAACGATTGGTTAAGCAAAAAAGGAAAATCAGAAGATATGGTCTTAATGGATATAATTGGAAACAGTATGGAACCTGAACTAAAAGAGAGAGATACTGTACTCATAGACCAATCTCAAAAAGCGGTATTGGCGGGCGCTATTTATGCAGTAGGCCTTGATGATACCATAGTAGTAAAAAGGCTTGAGAAAAGGCCTAAAGAACTTGTTTTGCTTTCTGAAAACAGAAGCTATCCTCCGATTAGTTTTCGAGGTGAAGAAATGAACAGTGTACGAATTATTGGAAAGGTGATATGGGTTTGCAGAGAACTCAAATAAAACATTTTACTATCCTATGTATTTTTTTCAATACGGCCTTTCCTTATGGAATAAATATTTGAGAATGTATATTACAAATATACACATAATTGATTGTTTTTCTGTTCAAAATACCCCCCCCTTTTTTTCTGCAATTCTATGTACAAGCATCAATACAAAAATGGCGGAGGAAGGTCATGAAGCCTCTAAGTATTTTATATGATAAATTAGACTTCAAAAACGGCAGCTTGTATTCTGCAACGGACACCCCTTCTACTTGCCGAAAACGCACTGATTGGCTGGAAAAAGGTGAATGGCTTACTGCAGCAAAACGGGTTGGCGCTGAAAAAATATTTTTTGTGGAAAATAATCCTGTAGCTGTATTTGCTGAGTGCGGAGTAAAGCTTGAAGAAAAAGTCAAAGCTTTTAATCAGGCATGGTGTCTCGCACGTCCGAGACTACTGTTTCTTGCATCACCCGGTGAAATTACTGTATATGACCTTGCGCAAAAGCCGATTGACATAAATAAGCGAAAGGATTGGAAGAACCTTAAAAGCAAAAGCTTGGAGGTCCTCAATGACCTTGCCAAGGTTTCCCGAAAACTTCAAGATTTTCACCGGGACAATGTGGAATCTGGACGATTATTTGCAGATAAAAGGTTCGGAGATCTTAAGAACCGCGCGGACAAGGCTCTTATTCGAGACTTGAAGACAGTACGCCGGGAATTGATTGATGCTGGTCTCTCAGGCGAGCGAAAAAGATTTGCACATGCACTTATCGGAAGATCTATATTCATTCGGTACCTTGAAGATCGCGCCATATTAACGAAAGAATACTTCCTTAATATTGCCCGGCAAAAAGCCGGTTGGACTGATCTGTTGCTCAACCCTGTCAGTAGAACAGGATTTGATTTCTCCGCTCATGAGACTTTCTTTCCCCGTATTTTGCAAGATAAAACATTTACCTATGCATTGTTCAAGAAGCTGGCCCGCGATTTTAATGGCGATATGTTTCCTGATGTCGATGAGGAGGAAAAGGTAGTCGCCCAGAAACATCTGATGTTGATACAGGGTTTGCTGTACGGTGACGTTGGCATTCAGAAGAAGCTATTTTTCCACTCCTACCGTTTCGACATAGTCCCTCTGGATTTAATCAGTTCAATCTATGAAGAATTCTATCATGGGTCTACAAGCGATGATGAAAAGAAAAGTAAAGCGAGGCAGGACGGAGCATACTACACACCTCCCGTTCTTGCAGAGTTTGTCCTTTCCCGTGTTTTAACTCTTGATGTTCTGAAAAAAACTCCGCGTGTAATGGACCCTGCCTGCGGCTCCGGCATTTTTCTGGTGGAAGCGTTCCGACGTATTGTCCGCTACGAATGGCACAAGAATAAGCAACCGCTTACATTTGATGAACTGAAAGGTATTCTGAAAAAGCAGATTGCTGGAATTGAAGTTAACGCTGAAGCCGCAAGGATTACGGCATTCAGCCTTTATCTTTCCATGCTTCACTACCTTGATCCGCCGGCGATTGATCAACAGATGAAGATGGGAAACAGGCTGCCCAACCTGGTAGCGACAACCAACAGGTCGGCAAACAATTTCCATTGTATCCTTCCATGGAATGCGTTTGATATCGATTACATTGAATCTAATCCAATTTGGAAAGCACGTTTTGGAGTTGAATGCGCAGATGTTGTAGTTGGAAACCCACCCTGGGGAGCGCCAGGGACAAAAGCCGATGCAGAGACAAAAGCACGTCAAAAAATATTGCTTGATTGGTGTAAATCCAGCAATAAACCTATTGGAGATAAAGAACCTTCACAGGCATTTCTATGGCGTGCTCTCGATTTCCTGAAACAAAACGGAAAAGCCGGGATGCTGGTATCTGCCGGAGTGCTGTTTAAGCACAATACAACAACGAAGGCATTCAGAAAGCAATGGTTTGATTGTGTGCGGCTTGATGAGGTTATTAACTTTGTCCATGTAAGAATGATTTTTTTTAAAGGGGCAATTTCACCTTTTGTAATTATCAATTTCAGCAAGAAAAAACAAAATAATACCCCAGTTAAGTATTGGTCTGCAAAGCAAGTAATTTCATTGAATAAGACTCAAGCAGTTATTCTTTCTAAATGCGATCTGAATATTATCAGAAATTGTGATCTTGCAGACCATAAAATATGGAAATTGTATTGGTGGGGAAGACATGCAGATGTTGACTTTTTAACTTTTCTTGGGAGAGTCAGAACTTTAGATAATTATGTTGATAGAGAATCCTGTGGTGTAGGCATTCAAATCGCTTCTGGAGGAAAGTTAACCGAAGATTTGGAGGGGCTTAGGTTGTTACCTTCGGCATTGTTTTCAAGTTACGAAAAGCTTCTTAAGGACAATTTTATTGATGTTCCCCAATCTGTTTATCGTAAAGGAAACAAATCTATCTTTTATGGACCAAGATTGTTACTCCAGTCGGGAATAGAACAGAAAAGACAACAGCCTGGTAGAATTGTAGCAAAATTTTGCGTTAACGATTTTGTTGTTCAAGAATTATATGGTATCAAACTTTCCAATACTGAAGAATGGAAGTACAAATTAGTTTTAGGCGTATTATGGTCTTCTTTTGCATCTTATTTTCATTTCTTAACAGCCACTCAATGGGGCACTTGGCATCACAAGATATTTCTTGATGAACATTTTAACTTACCTATTATTCTCAATAATACCAACTCAGCTACAAAAGAAGTCATCTCCATAGTCGACAAGCTCCGCAACTACCACCCACAAAAGCAAAAGCATGATTTGTTTCATCGCGATGGTGTGCCTGAAGAAACAATCAAAGCTAAGCGCCGCAAGTGGGAAGCAGAGCTGGATGAGGCGGTCTATGAACTATATGGGTTGAGCGAAGAACAAAGAGATCTTATTCGCGATTGCTGCGAGGTAACGATTCCGTTTTTCTATAAGCCATTTAATAGTATCGGTGCAATGCTTGCAGTGCAGGAGGATGACTTATCCTGGATTGAAAAATATGTGCATATTTTCTGTCGGCGCTGGAATGCTTATCTGGATAATGGTGAAGAAATGCGGGCCGAAGTCCACCTCGGCGCTCACAACAATATGGTTGCTATCGAATTCTATCCGGCAGACAAAGGCGATCCGTGGAATTTGAAGTCGAAGAATGATTCCTGGAGCTATATTATCGAACAGATTGGAAAGGCATTGCCGCAACCTATGGGAACTTCACAAATTTTATTGGATGGTTTGGTCCATGTGGTATCCAATTCCGGAATTATAATCATTAAAAGGAATGTGAAACGGTTTTGGACACGCAGTCTGGCTCGGGAAGACGCAGATGCTACAATTTGCAAGGCTATGCAAGTGCATTTGAACAGGAAGAAGGACTGATGGCGAAACTCTCCCTGGATTTTGAAAAGGTATGGCAAAGGCACGTGAGTCTGTATAAGGACCTGTTCGTGCGATCTTTATTGATGTTATCTCAGCGCAAAAGGTTAACTGGCAAGGAGGACGATGTCTCGATCATTTTGTGGGGCTGTTTAGAAAGAACTTGTAAGCGTTATGCAAGAGATAAGAATCAGGAAATTGCTTGCCCTAAATTTCAAGTTCCCCTACAGTCTGTTTCGATGGCCAAAAGAACAAGCGCCAACGCCTTGAAAAAACCGGATTTTACTTGCTTCAAGTACAATCCACTAACTGCCTCGGAAGTGGCCCTCCATATTGAGTGCAAGTTGCTGGGAAAACCTAAACCATCAAGCCCTTCGTGGAAATTCAACGAAAATTACGTAACAAAAGGTATCAGACGTTTTGATTCACACACGCATCAATATGGAATCAATGCAACATGTGGAATAATGATTGGATATATCATCAGCATGACGCCGAAAAAGATTGAAGCTAAAGTGAACGATTATCAAAAAAAGCATCTGCCTGATAATAAAAAATTCAAGTTTGCGTTCAATGCAAAACCGCTCTTTCAGACTCGTCAGGATATCAAAAGAAAATATGTTAAACCAGATCATTTTGAACTAATTCATTTGTGGGTGGACCTGCGAAACTGTTATCGACTGTAAACATGGTGATATAAAAAGCAAAAGTATGAAAGTGGAACGTTGTGCGAGTGATTTTAGGAATATCTTCAGTTTATAAGTTTATATCGTCAAGAAGTGAATATTGATTTTCTCCCTATACTTACACAAAGTCCGAAAGAAACAAGTGGGCTGAGCATATCCTGATACCTTCCTTTGTAATCAGATCAATATCATTCTCAAGTGATACCTGTGTGGCCTGCACGGAAGGGAAGCGTGTTTTCAAGTAGTTTAGCGGCCGGCTGATATTCCTGCCGGAATTCTTTTTGCATTCGACAAAATGGAGAGGATTTCCATCTTCAACAATCACGAAATCCACCTCTCGTCTGTCCACGTCCCTGAAATATCGAAGCTCTATGTCCCGGCCTTCGGTGTCCTGGAGAAAAAAACACCATTTCAGAAGATGGCAGGCCATGAGGTTTTCAAATCGTTTTCCAATATCCTTGACCACTGTCCAGTCAAGATGATAGTGCTTTGCCTCCTTTTTGACTGCCCTTATCCTGGGTGCTCCAAACGGATATATCCGGAAAATCATATAGAGATTTTCGAGCATGCCGATCCAGCGCGATACGGATTGATGTGAGACTTGTAAGTCTTCTCTCAGCGCATTGATTGAGAGTGGAGAACCAACCAGCTCAGGAAGACGCAGTACCATCTTTTCAATAATGCCCAGATCCCGAACGTTCTCAAGATCGGCCAGTTCTTCCCTGACAATTCGTGAGCGGTATTCTCTGCTCCATCGCTTACTCTGTGTTTCCGACTGCAGCATGAACGGTTCGGGAAATCCACCATAAACCAGAAGATCCCGCACTGTTGATGGCGCCGGCATGTTCAGTTCGGCATATGTCAGCGGTAAAAGACGGAAAAAATGATACCGCCCCTGAAGGGAATCGCCCCCACGACGGTAATAGTCAAGCCGTGCACTGCCGGTAACAAGGATGTGAAGTTCATCGCCGCGTTTATCATACAGGCCTTTTACCACCTGCCGCCACCGCGAATACTTGTGAATTTCATCGAGGATCAGATATCCGGGCCCTGCGGGAAATCGTTCAATGAGAATATTCTCCCTGTCCTCTACCGCATCCCAGTTCAGATAACGCTTTTTTGTGTCAAACCCCGCCTCATTACAAAGCTGCTTTGCCATCGTGGTTTTTCCGGTCTGTCGCGGCCCACCGACAAAGACCATTTTGCGTTTTAAGTCGTTTGTTACATTTTGTTCGATATATCTATGTAGATAATCAACCAATTTCACCTCCATCAGAAAATACAAGCGAGTAATTTACGATAAGGATAAATATACTCGCTTTTGTTCGGAACTGTCAATGTAAAAAATACGGGGCAACGTCAAAGTCGAGGATAAATTTGGGGAATAACACTATTTCAAAAATATTGCCTCACGCAAAGGCGCAAAGACGCTAAGTTTTATTTTTTTCTTTGCGAGCTTGGCGCCTTTGCGTGAGAATCTGAAAATTTACATGAATAAATGTTGTTTCAATATGTTATGGGAGAGAATGACTTAGCCGTGGTAAAAAATAGGGGGCCATTACGATTTTAAGGGCTCGGTCAAAGGCGCTTAATTTTTCAGTCGGGCAAATATTTCTGCAA
>JAIVWD010000150.1:0-8067 GCA_049190315.1 Deltaproteobacteria bacterium
AAGACATAGATGTGATTATTCACACCCACCTTCATAATGATCATTGTGAAAATGATTATAAATGCTCAAATGCCGATGTTTATGTGCAAAAAGCAGAACACGATTTTTTAAAAAATCCACATCCTGTTGATCACAGATATTATCCGGACGTCCTTGATGAGGTTAATGTAATTGAGGTGGAGGGAGATGCAAATATTTTAGATGGAATTGATGTGATTTTTACTCCCGGCCATTCGGTTGGAGGCCAGTCCATATCTGTAAATACATCAAAAGGGAAAGCCATTATCACAGGTTTGTGCTGTAATGATAAAAATTTCCCCTCATCAGGTCCGGCCATTGCACCCGGCGTGCATATAAATGTCATGGAAGCTTATGATTCAATGCAGAAATTAAAGAAAATGGCAGATATACTTATTCCACTTCATGACCTTTCTGTAGGTAAATTAAAAAGCATTCCATAAAAAACAGGTGGATAGGTTAAAGGCTGAAGGCTGAAGCTCCCTGATAGCCTTTCACCTTCAGCCTTCAGTCTATCCACCTTCAGCCTGTTTTTTCAGCACTTCTTCTGCCGCTTCTATCGTCTTGTCAATGTGTTCGACTTCATGTGCTGCTGAAACAAAAAGCGCTTCAAACTGTGAAGGAGCAAGGTAAATTCCTTTTTCCAGCATACCCTTATAATAGGCTGCAAACATATCAAGATCACTGGTCTTTGCATCTTCAAAATTTTTAACATCTCTATCCGTGAAAAAAAGGCCAAGCATTGAGCCCGCCCTGTCAACTCTGACCTTTACTCCTGCCTTTTCCGCAGCTTTCTCAAGACCGGTTGCAAGAAGGTCTGCCTTTTTATCGAGATTTTCATAGAATCCAGGCTTCTTTAATTGCATGAGTGTTGCAATCCCCGCGGCCATAGCAACCGGATTGCCTGACAAAGTCCCTGCCTGATATACAGGCCCCTGCGGCGCAATGTGTTCCATGATTTCACGCTTGCCTCCATAAGCGCCAACCGGTAATCCTCCTCCGATAATTTTACCCAGACATGTAATATCCGGCAATATTCCATACAAAGACTGAGCACCGCCGTATGCAACTCTGAAACCCGTCATAACTTCATCAAATATCAGTAAACTGCCGCTCTTTTCAGTTACTTCCCTTAAAGTCTCCAGAAAACCGTCAACAGGTCTTACAAGTCCCATATTTCCTGCAATTGGTTCAACTATTATACAGGCAATTTTATCTCCCTGCTCATCCATAACCTTCTTAACACTTTCTATATCATTATAGGGCAGCGAAAGGGTATGAGCTACAAAGGATTCAGGCACTCCGGGACTTCCTGGGATGCCTAATGTGGCAACGCCTGATCCTGCCTCAACAAGAAGGGTGTCTGCATGACCGTGATAACATCCATCAAATTTAATTATTGCATCACGACCGGTTACCCCCCGGGCAAGCCTTATAGCGCTCATTGTAGCCTCTGTGCCGGAATTAACCATACGAACCATATCAACGGAAGAAACCGCATCTATAACCATTTCAGCCAGCACTATTTCAAGCTCTGTAGGCGCTCCAAAACTTGTGCCGCGATTAAGGACAGATGCAATAGCCTTAATAACCGCCGAATGCCTGTGCCCAAGTATCATTGGACCCCATGAACCAATGTAGTCGATGAAACCATTGCCGTCTGCATCATAAATCATACATCCTTCTGCATGATCAATAAATACAGGTTCAGCTCCTACGGACTTGCAAGCACGCACCGGACTGTTAACACCACCTGGGATTACATTAATAGCCCTTTTAAAAAGCTTATTAGAATTTTCGCGATTCATTATTCAGCATCCTTTCCTTTGAGAATTTACACCATACCCTTTATAATTTGAAAAAATATCAGATACGTTTTAATAGGTCAAGAAGGATGAACTCGTAAAAAAATTAAAAAAAATTGACAGCGATTATTAAATTTGTTAAAAAGATTTTTTGTTTTTTGGTCTCACTGGGCCGTTAGCTCAACCAGGCAGAGCACCTGACTCTTAATCAGTAGGTTGAAGGTTCGATTCCTTCACGGCCCACCAATTAAAAGTAAATTAAATCAAAATATTAAAAAGCTTTTCAAGAGTGCACCTTGAAAGGCTTTTTTATTATGTATGAGAATTTGTTCTGGCTTTTTCATAAACAGATATTGCCTCACACGCCTCATTCCAGGCCATGTAAATAGGTAACCGTTCACGGGGTCAGCAGCAGATCCAGGAATTTCCTTTTCTTGCAGAGATGGGGTAGTCCTTGCAAAGCAGTGCAGTTTTGGGAATACTGCCCTATTTTACTTTGTAAACACCTGATTTTTCGCTATGTGCTGCCAAAATATATGATATGTAACTTATTGAAATTATTGACCCGCACTGTTTTGTAGGGACTACCTAAAATTACTTTGGAAGTTGGTCTTGTCAAACCGCATAAACGGCGGAGGTTGAAGTTTTTATCCCAGAACCGAATGGATTTGTTGATTAAACTTGAAGAAACGGGTTTGATCGATGCTCATCATTTTTAGTAGAAGTGGAGTTTTACGATATGAATGATAATCAAAAAAAACCCAAAGGCGCTGGTAAAAGCAGCTTTGAATTAATTGATCCAAAAAAGTTGGCAGAAATATTACCATTGAAATCAGGTTCCGTTGTACTTGATTTAGCCTGTGGTAAAGGGGCTTACTCTATATTTCTTTCCAGAATCGTTGGCGATGAAGGATTGGTTTACGCTGTAGACCTCTGGAAAGATGGTCTATTACTTTTGGAGGAGCAGATCGAAAAAGAAAGCATAACCAACATCATGCCCCTTCTTGCTGATACGACTGAACAAATAGATATAGATGATTACAGTGTAGATTTGTGTTTGATGGCGACTGTCTTGCATGATTTTGAAGAAGCAAATCAAACTGACCCTGTTTTGAGAGAAATTAAAACCTTACTCAGACCAGGAGGATGTTTCGCCGTTATTGAATTTAAAAAGATTGAAGGGCCACCGGGGCCACCGATTGGTATTCGATTATCTGAAAATGAAGTAGAAAAGATGGTTACAGAATATGCTTTTACAAAAACGAAAGTCGCTGACATCGGCGACTATAACTACTTGATGACATTTTATTCAGAATAGGTTTAAATAGCGCACCTTTGGTGCGGGCTCTTAGCTCTTAGCTAATGGCTAATGGCTTTTAACTTCTTAATAAAATTGGATGAAACCAAACTGGAAACATTGGTTGCGATCATCAGAGATCGAATTAAAGGGTAATTTTACCATTTTTACCAAGAAATGTGAATTAAGGGACATCAAATGGAAAATAAGGATAATCCAATAATTGGATATAGTGCGTTCATATTATTTGAAGAATGCTATGAATATAATGAAAATGCATGTTACATTGCTGATTCACCAGAATCTTTGAAAGAATTACTTGAAGAAGCAAGTTTCAATATAAAGGAATACAGAATTGATACAATTAAATTAAACGATATCTTAGATGACTATGGGTGTTCATTTGGTGAGTTCGCTATGGAACCGGAAGCATTAAAACGATTCAAGCATGTAGAAGGATTAACATACACAGTCGAACCATATGATAATCCTTTTAATGACGGAGAACCTGACCTGTTTGTCGTTAATATCGATAAGAAAAATGATTCTGAGGTCGATAAAGAATATACAATTACAGAGATACTCGAATCTTTCAGGATATTTGATGGTGTTTACAAAAGGGAACAAATAGATGCTGCCGTTAATTTCAAGGAAGAGATCACTCCCCACCTGATAAAGATTCTTGAAACAGTTCTTGCGGATCCTGAAAAATATGCTTCAGATGAAAATTTAAACGATAATACGTATGCGGTAATGTTGTTGGGACATTTTAAAGAGTTTGCATCCCATAAAGTCATTTTTGATCTCTTTAGCCTTCCAGATGATTTACCAGATAAACTATTCGGTGATATTACCACGTCAAACCTTCCCGTTATTTTATTAAATACCTGTGGTGGCTCTATTGAATTGATTAAGTCGTTAATTTTGAACAAAGAGGCTGATGATTTTTGTAGAATATCCGCTTGCGAAGCTTTAGCTTATGCTGTTGTTGAAGGATATGTTTCAAGAGAAGATGTTGTAACATTTTTTGGAACGTTATTTACCGGGCAAGAAACAGATGAGGTTTCTGATTTCTGGGGTCTTATGGCTATTATTGTATGTAATTTATATCCAGAAGAGATCATAGAAATAATCAAGCAGGCGTATGATGATGAGCTGATTATGCCAGGGATGATTCCATACAGTGAATTTGAAGATGCTCTGAAGCTCGGTAAAAATAAGTGTCTTGAAAGATTAAAAATTGATCTTGAACGACACAGTTTAGATGATATTCATGGTAGTATGTCCTGGTGGGCCTGTTTCAATCCTAACATTGGGTCTGATTCCCCGCAGCCTGCTGCGGAACAGGGCCCAGAGCTTGGCCTGGGGTTCAAACCATTGCTTGAGGAATCAAAATTTTTTTCATCATCAACCGATTTAAAGGATGATTTCTATCCCTCTGATAATGAACAAACATCCAGTAAATCTCAAAAGAATAAAAAGAAAGCTAAGAAAAAGAAGCGGAAACAAGCAAAGGCTTCAAAAAAGAAAAATCGTCGTTAATTCTAAGGAGCGAAAATGAAAGTCAAAGGACGTTGGCATATATACGAAATGGAGATGTGGGATAAGGATTACTTTAACGAGGAAGTTCAGGCCTACATTAATCGACCATTCGTTCAAATTGCAGAATTCTTCTTCTATCTCTCAAATCCAACCAATTTTCAGAGCCGAGCGCTGATAGACGAAAGAATCATTCTATCTGATGGAATTCGAATGTATTTTTTGTCTCTAACTCTCTAATTTGCCAATGCATCAACAATATCTTTTAATGTATTATCATCGAGTCGATTAGATACGACTTCTGCCGCACGTTCGGCCTGTGGAAAATCGAGTTCTTTTTCTACTGCATACTGCACGAGCTTTTTCTTTATTTCCTGACGCTTTAAATCCATGACCGCGGTTCCCAATTTGAACCACTCCTTTATCTGTGGAAGAAGTAGCTTTAGGCCCTGGTACACGAGAACCGCGATGAGGCTCTCCCATCCGACAAATTTTTCTCCACTCTGTTGGACTGCTGATTCTGCGCATTCTTTGACAAACAGTTCTATTATTTTATTGCTTTTCATGGTTTAATCCATCAATCTATTTTACTTTGCTCTTTTATGGAATCAAGATTTTTATTCACAGTCTTAGTCGAAGGATGATCCTTTCCATAAATAGTGGTGAAAACTTCCAGCGCCTTTTCATAATACTCAATGGCCTTGTTCGCTTCGCCAAGAGCGCTATAGGTGGAACCTAAGTTGTTCAGTAAAACAGAAATGTTTTCGTCTTTCTGAGAAATCGCTTCTTCAATGACATGCTCTGTAATACGATCTGCAACGGTTTGCTGAACCTGCTGTTTGTCCTTATACAGCAGTAAATTCTCTAAATATTGCCCTAAAGTAATTGAGTGCCGGCAGGCAATTCTGATATTGTCTGATGCTAAAGCATGATAAAGGACTTCCTGCAGGTATTCATGGTCCGGCGAATCGCTCGTAGATATTTCGTGATCATACCAATTCATCGCAATTTGATGAAATTGCTTTTGCTCTGATCGTGACAGCTTCGCCCATTGACTTTCCCGGATCACCGGGTTCACCCAAAACACTGGTTTATGCCCTGAAACTTCTTCCTTCTCTAATAATGTCAGGTCCACACCTTTAGATAGAGAGTCTACAGTACCGATGCCTTTAAAAGCCGTTTGATCAACCGGTTGTCTGAAGACCGATGCTTTTTGAAGAAATTCGCTGAACGCCTCACCTTCAGTATCGGCCAAAATATCAGCCAAATATTTTCGGATATAATCCTCATTTTTTCCTTCCAGGGCCTGCTGAAGGGAGTCTATGTCATACTTGTCCTCATCTTTTGCTATAATCTCAAGCCATTCCAGCAACCGCGGATTGCCACCGCCATAGCGCAGATACATCTTTCTATGCTCACTGGCCAAAATGTTTGGAAGCTCTGCGCATTTTTTATAAAGATCAGCATCCTTAAATGACAGTAATGTAATATCAACCAATTTGTTGAACAGATTTTCCCCTTCAAGCTCAAGCTTAAACGGATAGCGGCTGGTAATCAGCATGCGTGCCTCAATCTCATGCCAATCAATGGCTTGTAATAAAGGCCGCAGGAGCGGTATCACTGCTCGTTTAATTTCCCAGCAATCTCCCCGGTTGACCAGATTATCCTCAAAATCGTCAAAATACAGCATAACCGGAAGCTTACGGAAGATGGTACGAAACAGCTCTTTAATCTTATCTTCATATGTCAAATCCGATTTGATGATTGCTACTGCATCACTTTCTCCCCTGCGGTCAAACAAACGCCTTAGTTTGACCAGAACATCGCCTTCGCCCTTCAAAAGGCCATGGAGCACGACCAGTTCCAAATCTTTAAACCGCTCGATTAGTTTTCCTGCCAAACAGCTTTTACCTACACCCGCAGGCCCCCTGATAATTAAACCATTTCGCGAAACGCCCTGCTCATCCGGCATGCCTTTCAATGCCCGAACACCCTTTTGAATTTCACGTCGGCGGCCGACGAATCCTTTTTCCAGGACTTTGACATAACTATCGGCAAGAAATTTATATCTGGTCTTTCTAACGGGAGCGTAACGGATTTTTTGCCCGGAAGTAATGAATGCAGTTAAAGGAGAACCATCTGTAAAAAGCCGCAGCAGCGGCCATGGATGATACCTGTCTGATATATTTTTGACAGCATTGTTAACAGCTTCTATGACGCTTTTTCCCATTCCCAGGTATTTGTATAGCACCTGAGTCATTGCTGTAGCGCCTATGTCTGAGACCGGCAGCCCCCAGCCCAAAACAAGAGGGACGCCCTTTTCAACCATGCTGTGAGCAAAAGACTCGGCGCTGTTTACCTTGTCGCCTTTTCCCGTCGAACAACCGGATAAAAACAAAAGCCGAGGCATAAAATGTTCTAAAGCCTTTTTCCAAAGCCTATCCGGAGTAACTTTATCCAAACGCCCAATATCGTCTTCCATGTAAAATACCGGCCCAAGCTCATGGTCATGACCTGCATGCCCTGTGATATGCACCACATCAAAAGGCCCCTCCTCATAAAGCTTATCAAATAAACCGGTCAGACTGCCCAAATCCTCAGTGACGACTTCAACTGGAAATTTTTCCACTGCTGAAAGGATCTGTTCTTCCTCTTTTTCAAACTGAAGAACTTCCTGAGACCTCAAATCAAGCGGCGAGCAGGCTATAAAAAGCACTTTTAGTGGGCGGGTTTCGGGAGTATGTTCCTGACGACTGCACCGATCGCTCACACTGCGGATTATAAACGTTTTTGGGTGATCTCTACGAACTAAATATTCATCATCATACAGAAGCTCGACCGGCAATGAATTGAGTGTATAAGGAATATCTAAATAAATGGATAACGGTTCTCCTTTTTGACGTGATTCTTCAATAAGAGAATCTATATGCCCGGCGCTACCATTGAGAAACCTATACAGCCGCCGACCAAGCTCTGCACCGTTGGTTGAATCCGTTTTCCAGAAATTGCGGTTAGATTCTTTTAGTATTTCTTGAATATCTTTTTCTCGAACGTGGTGAGATATTTCATCAGTGAAGAAAATAGAACGTTTATCTTCAGAACACTCAGGGGCGATACGGATCACAATATTCATAACCGAATTACCATCCTAATGTCAGTTATTGTAAGAAATGTATAGGCAAGAAAATGTGGAAAAAGGATTACGAAAAATTCTTCATAGAATTTGCATATTTATTTTAAATCAAAAAATAGAGCCAACCATAGGGAGTTATGAGTCGTTGTTAGAGCACGGTTATTCCCTCCACAGCTTATATGTTACCCTCTTTAGCCCTCTCCTATCTCCCTATTCCAATATTAAAGCTCAATATCTCTTTTCCCTCTACCAGACGTTTTTGCGGTGCGCTTACT
>JAIVWD010000151.1:0-8047 GCA_049190315.1 Deltaproteobacteria bacterium
AAGCAAAAGAAGAATTGGGAGAAATTATTGATTTTCTCAGAGAACCCAAGAAGTTTACACGTCTTGGAGGACGAATACCTAAAGGGGTTCTTCTTATGGGACCGCCGGGAACAGGAAAAACTCTTTTGGCGCGAGCTATTGCCGGCGAAGCCGGGGTGCCTTTTTTTAGTATAAGCGGCTCTGATTTTGTTGAGATGTTTGTCGGAGTAGGGGCATCGCGTGTAAGAGATCTTTTTGTTCAGGGTAAAAAGAACGCTCCGTGCATCATCTTTATCGATGAGCTAGATGCTGTTGGAAGGCACAGAGGAGCCGGTCTCGGTGGAGGACATGACGAAAGAGAACAGACTTTAAATCAACTTCTGGTTGAGATGGATGGATTTGAATCAAACGAAGGCGTCATATTAATATCCGCTACAAACAGGCCTGATGTTCTTGATCCTGCTCTATTGCGTCCCGGCCGTTTTGACCGGCAGGTCTTTGTTTCACTTCCGGATATTAAAGGCCGTGAAGAAATTCTTAAGGTTCACA
The DNA here is from genome assembly GCA_049190315.1 of Deltaproteobacteria bacterium. GTDB lineage: Bacteria > Desulfobacterota > Desulfobacteria > Desulfobacterales > ETH-SRB1 > B13-G4. The sequence goes on from JAIVWD010000151.1 coordinate 529, forward strand.
TGAAGAAAACACCAATTGCATCCGATGTGTCCCCAATTATTCTTTCAAAAGGAACACCGGGATTTTCCGGGGCTGATCTGGAAAACCTTGTCAATGAAGCTGCTCTGCTTGGCGCTAAAAGAAATAAAGAAAAGGTTGATATGGCCGACTTTGAAGATGCAAAAGACAAGGTATATATGGGACTTGAGCGCAAATCTAAAGTAGTAAGGGAGGAGGACAGGAAAGTAACGGCATATCACGAAGGCGGCCATGCTCTTGTATCTCGTTTCCTGCCGGAAGCTGATCCGGTTAACAAAATTACAATTATTCCAAGGGGACGTGCAGCGGGTATTACCTGGTTTTTACCGGAAGAGAGAGATTTTAAATTTAAGGATCAGTTGGAAAACGATTTGACCGTTTCCTTTGGAGGAAGAGTTGCAGAAGATATTATTTTTAACCGTATAAGCACAGGGGCAGCCAACGATATCAAACAGGCGACGGATATTGCCCAGAAAATGGTGCGGTCATGGGGCATGAGTGAAGAGCTGGGACCGCTTTCTTATGGCAAGGGTGAAGAACAGATTTTTCTAGGTCGTGAAATATCACACCCAAGAGATTATTCCGAAGAAACAGCCAGAAAAATTGATGAAGAAGTAACTAAGCTGATAAAGAATTCATACAAACGTGCAAAAGAAATTCTGGGTGAGAATATAGATATCCTCCATAAATTGGCAGAACTTCTGCTTGAAAAGGAAACCGTCAAAGGAGATGAGCTTGATGATCTAATTCGTTCCATGAGACCGGATATTGAGCTTTCATAAGATGAAATAGGCATCCTTCATTTGTAAGTTTATACTTTTTAAAGGTGGTTTTTCTCTTCGGCCGGGAATATGAAGTGCCTAAAGTGAGCTAAAGTATGTTAAAGTGCCTAAAGTTATGGAGTCGCTTAGCTCCATTAATTTACATAGTGCCTGAACGAAAACTGCTAATTTTCCCAATTTCTGCGTCAGGCGCAAATTTTAATCCTCAAAATACCTCATGTATTCCTGCGGTTAAAATTTGCGCCTTCCTTGAACTTGAAAAAATTTTCTAGTTTTCGTTCGGGCACTATATAAAATTGGCAGCACCGAAGGTGCATTCCTTAACTTTAGGCATTTTAGGCACTTTAGCTCACTTTAGGCACTTATTGTTGTGTGATCGTACAAGGTTAAAAAAGTGTCAACTACTTTTGCTCTGTTTTGAAAGATGCCATGAAATCATATAAACTTTCATGGGGGTCTCACAGCCTTTCGTTCGGTAATCGTACGTGTATTATGGGCATTTTAAATGTGACCCCTGATTCTTTTTCAGACGGAGGCCTTTTTTTTTCATGCGATGCAGCGGTGGCTCACGGCGAAAAACTGGCTGAGGCCGGCGCTGATATAATTGACATAGGAGGTGAATCCACACGGCCGTTTTCCGAGCCTGTATCTATTGAAGAGGAAGGCCGGCGTGTTTTGCCGGTTATTGAAAAACTTGCGAAACGTGTTTCAATTCCTATCTCAATTGATACAACAAAGGCAAGTATGGCGAGAGAGGCTATTGAATCCGGCGCCTCTATTATCAACGATATAAGCGCCATGTACAGTGACCCTGATATGATGGGCGTTGTAGCAAAATATGGAGTTCCGGTAGTAATTATGCACATGAAGGGCGCTCCAAAAACAATGCAGGTTTCTCCTCACTATGACCATCTTATAGAAGAGATCAAAGAATTTCTTGAAAAAGCAATTGACAGAGCTGAAAAAAACGGAATTGCAAGGTCTAAAATAATAATAGATCCTGGAATTGGGTTCGGCAAGACAGTCGAACATAATCTTCTTATAATTAAGTATCTGAATAAATTTAAAACTCTGAACAATCCTGTTTTGATAGGGCCTTCAAGAAAATCATTTATTCGAAATATTCTTGAGGCCAGTCACGACGGTGATGCCAGGCTTGAAATGCCGGAGCTTGAAACAGGAACTCAGGCAACGATTGCCGCTGCGGTTTTAAACGGCGCTCACATTGTAAGGGTTCATGACGTTGGTAGGGCACGTTCGACATTGGAACTGATTGATTCAATTAGAAGCGTTAGCTATGACAAATTATAACTACTCAGGTTCAACGTGAACCCTGAACCTTTCAACCCAGACCGACCAAATGTCCAATTTTTATCAAATCCATTATGAATAAAGGGCTTGAAGACCATATAAAAATAATTTTTAACAAGGTCTGGAAATGGGTTATCCTGTGTTTTTTTTTAGTTGGTTGTTTTTTTTTACTATGGCATGACTCACCTTTTCATGAAACAGATATATTCATCCCAATAGATCTTGGTAAAATCCCTGACGGGTTATCAATAACAGACCCTCCATTAAAAGGAATAGAAGTACGTATCAGTTGCCCTGAATCATTGGTTAAAACTCTTTCTGAAATTAAGTCGCGATATTTGCTTGATCTTTCTGATATAAATGAAGGAGTCAATAATATTCCAATAAGAAAGGACGGTATTAAACTTCCCAGTAGAATCTCTATTATAAATATAACTCCGTCATTTTTGACTGTAAAAGTTGAAAAAGAGCTTAAAAAAGAGTTGCCGGTTATAGTTTCTTTTTCAGGCAAACCGGCGCCTGGTTTTTTTACATATGCGGTTACCAGGCCATCCTCAGTAATGTTGAAAGGTCCTGAAAATATTCTTGGACCAATTGAAAAGATATTTACAAAGCCTGTTGATGTTAACGGGCTGTCAGAATCCTTTAAAAAGGAGATAGCGCTTGATCTGCCTGAATGTCTTGATATTATTTCTTTTTCAGGAATCATTCTCGCCGAAGTATTTATTGAAGAACAAATTGTGGCGAGAGAATTTAAAAATATTCCTGTTAAAGGGAAAGATTCTACTTACACATTCAGCATTACACCTCCTGCTATAGATATTGAAATAAAAGGCCCTGTTAATCTACTTGAAAAGCTTTATCAAGAGAATGGATTGGAAGTCTGCGTAGATCTTAAAGGATTGAAGCCCGGTGTTTATGTTAGACGTGCGTCAATAGTTTTGCCTGTTAAAACTATCCTTGTAAGCGTAAAACCGGAAATATTTACGGTAAAAATAAAGTAACTACTGAGGTTCACGGTTCAGGGTTCAAGGGTTCACGGTTAGAGAGCCCTGCCTGCCGACGGCAGGCTAGTGTCGTGTCATGCGTGAAATATCGTATCAGGCACTCGTCATTCCCACGAAGGTGGGAATCCATTATTTCTGGCGACCTCGGCGTTTCTGGATTCCCGCTTCCGCGGGAATGACAGTCATCTTCACGACATTATATAGATGACAGAACACTATGATGAAAATTGAATGTTTTGAAGATATTGAGACAACCAACCGTGAACCGTGAACCGTGAACCCAACAACCTAAGTGGTTATAATGCTTCTCGTTATAGATGTTGGAAATACACACACCGTAATTGGTATTTACAATGGCAAGGAACTGGTAAAAGACTGGAGAATAAGAACTGTAAATACAATAACGGAAGATGAATTCAATGTTATCGCAGCCAATCTTTTTACAGGAAGTGATATAAAATCTAAAGATATCAGCGGCATTGTCATTTCCTGCGTTGTTCCGCCCCTGGTAAGCGTTCTTGATTCTTTCTGCCGTAAATACTTAGGGCAGTATCCATTATGGGTAGATGCCAAGTCTGTCAATATAATGCCGATACTTTACAATAATCCTGATGAGGTGGGGGCAGACAGAATTGCCAACTCAATTGCTGCATTTGAAAAGTATAAAACCAGCCTGATTGTAGTTGATTTTGGTACAGCAACAACCTTTGATGCAGTTTCAGAAGATGGTGAATACCTGGGTGGAGCAATATGCCCCGGAATCATGATTTCCGCTGAAGCTCTGTTCTTAAAGGCATCCAAACTCCCAAGGGTTGAGATATTTTCTCACCCGGAAAAAATTATAGGTAAAGATACGGCAAGCAGCATAAGGTCTGGTATTATTTATGGATATGCAGGTCTTGTGGATGGAATAGTAAGGCGAATGAAGATTGAAATGGGCACTGCTCCCAAGGTAATTGCTACGGGGGGGGTATCAAATCTTATGGCTGATGTTTGTGACAGCATAGAAGAGGTTGAGCCCTCACTGACCCTTGAAGGGCTGCGCATTATATATGAAAAAATTGGGAAAGGTAAAAATAATTGTAAGCGTTCACGGAACGTTGAAAATAGAAAATAGAAATTGGAAATTGGAAATTTGGCCTTCATACTTTTGTACTGTTGATGAACACATTCAATTTGGGGCAGAGTTTTTCAACTATTGCTTTGTATTCTGCCAGTTTGTAAACATCCAACTCGTAAACTCGTTTCATCTCTCCCAAATTTCTACTTTCCAATTTCAAGTTTCAAGCCGTGAACGGCTACAACTAATTAAACTCCGCCGATTTTTGTAAGCGATTCCTTAAAGACCTGATAGAATATTGTATTATCAGTAATACCGCTCTTTAGTATTTTTTCTATTTCCTCGATATTCTTTAGATTTACCACTATGTTAACGCTTTCGTGAAATGCCGCCATATTATCCATTGTTCGGAACCGGTCAGTTATAAGGACTGCGAAAATATTACGACGTACGTCCATAGACAACTGTTTCAGATACTTAAGTACATTATTTTCATCAGGATTATGGGCATCAAATTTTTCGTTGAGAACCACCACATCGAAAACATGAAAGCGCATTTGTTTAAGGGCATCTAATGCTGACTGGGCTTCTGTGGTATGATATCCCATATTTTTTAGTGCCAGTTTGATTTTGGGCAGGATGGCAGGATTTGTTTCACATAATAGAGCTGTTTCAACTCCCTCTTCCACAAAATCAAAGGGTTTTTCCGAAGCGTCATATGCTCCGGAGACAACTTCATCAAAAATAGTTTTTTCTGTTCCTGTCTTTGGTTTTGATGAATCGATTTTAGATCGCGTATCTATTGAGATTTTATTTTTACAGTTGGGACAGGTAAGGGAAAAGGTCTGTCCCTTTGGCAGCTTTTCATCAGGAATTTTGAATTTGCCCTGGCATTGTTTGCATACGATGTTCATGATAGTCTCCTCAAAATGCCTTATCGGACTTGCTGTAATCAGCATCTACTTCCAGGTCTTTGATATCAGTTGTAGCCTCGCCGCGGGCGCTTTTTATTGAATCAATCCCTCTGCCTACAATACCTCTGCGGGAAGCGTATGCCAGGGCAGTCTCTTCAGTTATTAAACCCTGTTCAAACAAGCCTGTAATATAATCGTCAAAAGTGGTCATGCCAAATGGTTTACCCGCACTTATTATTTCATAAAAAGTTTTATCTTCGGATTCTCCATGTAAAATTGTTTCCTTAATCCTGAGATTTGTACCCATTATCTCAAATGCAGCTACACGTCCTCCGCCTACCTTGGGAAGTAGTCTCTGGCATACGATCCAGCGGACCGTATCGGCCAGCCTGATACGTATCTGATTTTCTTCTTCTGTATTAAACATGCCGAGTATTCTGTTGATTGTCTGTCCAGCGTCTACGGTGTGAAGGGTGCTTAAAACCAGGTGACCTGTCTCGGCCGCGCTAAGCCCAATTTCAACGGTCTCTCTGTCGCGCATTTCGCCGACAAGAATGATTTTTGGCGCTTGCCTGAGTGCAGCCCGAAGACCATTGGCAAATGTGTCGAAATCAGTTCCCATCTCTCTCTGGTTGAATGTGGCTTTCTTATGTGGATGCTGGAACTCAACAGGGTCTTCAAGGGTTACTACATGGACCGATTTGCTCTCGTTTATTTCATTGAGGACTGCCGCAAGAGAGGTTGTTTTTCCGGTGCCTGTAGCACCGGTAACCAGTATGATTCCGTTTTTTTCCTCAGCCATTTTGTGAAATGCATCAGGGAGTTTCAGCTCTTCACATGTCGGAATTTTAGTTTCGAGTTTTCTTAATACAATAGAGTAATTACCCTGCTGGGAAAAAATATTTACCCTGAAACGTGCCTTACCGGGCAACTCATATGACAAATCACAAGATCCCTCAGATATAAGGTTGTCAATAAGACGTCGCTCCTGGTTAAGCAGGTTAAGGGCAAACATTTCAGCCTGAAAGGGCGTAATTGCATTAATCGGAGGGCTGAGTTCTACCTCGGTGAGCAGTCCAAAGCGTTCAATTTGAAATGGTTTGCCTACAGTAATATTCAGATCGGAAACATTATCATATGCATCAAGCATCCTGGTAAGTATGTGGTCGATTTCCTGTTTTTTCATGAAATAACCTATCCCTAAAATTATGCTTCGGTGAAATCCGTTGGGGGTTTCTTCAGAAGAGGCCTGAATTTTGCCTTATCATTAGCTTTGGCGTAGGCCTCATCAGGACTTATCATCCTTTTGGTGCACATTTCCATTATAGCGTCATCTAAAAGCTGCATGCCGTATTTCTTTCCCGTCTGAATCATTGAAGCAATCTGATAGGTTTTTGCTTCTCTTATCAGATTTCTAACCGCAGGAGTTGCAATCAATATTTCAAGAGCGGCACAACGCCCCTTCTTGTCAATTCTCTTAAACAGTACCTGTGCTATGATAGCTCTGAGTCCGTCAGAAAGCGTGGAACGTATCTGTGACTGTTCGCTTGCAGGAAAGACCTCAATAATACGATCAACTGTTTTAGCAGCGCTGGAAGTATGTAATGTGCCGAAAACAAGATGTCCTGTAGACGCGGCTTCTATGGCAAGTGATATAGTTTCAAGGTCCCTCATTTCACCAACCAGAATAATGTCCGGATCCTCACGTAGAGCGCCACGCAATGCTGCGCTGAATGATTTGGTATGAAGACCGACCTCACGGTGGTTTACAATACAAGCATTGCTTTCATGAACAAATTCGACTGGATCTTCGACAGTAATGATATGATCCTTACGGCTATGGTTTGCCACATCAATTATGGCTGCCAATGTGGTTGATTTGCCGCTACCTGTAGGACCTGTTACTACGACGAGACCTCTTGGAAGTAATGCCAGCTTGGGTATTACAGGAGGAAGGCCAAGTTGTTCAGCGGTCAATATTGTAGCTGGAATTTCCCTGAAAACGGCTGCTACGCCATTTTTCTGCATAAAGAAATTTGCCCGGTATCTGGCAAGGCCAGGTATTTCATAGCCGAAGTCAACATCTCCTGTCTCTTCAAATATCTTGACCTTGTCTTCGGGCGCAATCTCATAGAGCATGCTTTTCAGCTCATCAGTATCCAGCACCTTATATTTGACCCTTTCTATATCTCCCCTTATTCTGAGTGCCGGCGGTTGTCCTGCAACAAGATGAAGATCTGAAGCGCCCTGATCATGCATCAACTTGAAAAACGCGTCTATTTTTGCCATTTGCTACTCCACCTTCAGTCTATTCACCTGAGTAGTTAGTGCCTGAACGAAAACTGCTAATTTTCCCAATTTCTGCGTCAGGCTTAAATTTTAATCCTCAAAATACTCCATGTATTCCTGCGGTTAAAATTTGCGCCT
>JAIVWD010000152.1:0-8029 GCA_049190315.1 Deltaproteobacteria bacterium
AATATTTAGTGTAGTGATATAATTATTATTAAATTGTCTTGATATTATTGACTTTAAGTGCTAAGTGTAGTGATAAACTCTAAGCGAGGCTAATTATGGGGACTATTATTACACGAAAACAAGGCAATAATACTTATTATCTTTATCAGGAAACATATCGTGAAAAAATTAACAAAAAAGATTATGGAAAAAATCGAGGGTCAGGGAAAAGTAAAGTTCACACTCGTTCAATTTATCTTGGGGCTGCTGAAACCATTCTTAAATGCATTAAGGGAAATAGAAGCCCGGTTAAAGTTAATACTCGAAATTTTGGCATGATAGCGGCAGCCTTCCAGGCAGCCTGTTTAATTGAATTACCTCAAATATTGATGAAACATATTAAAGGAGAGCGGTTTGAAACAAATCTTTGGATATATTTTTGTAACCGTTCACGAGGTCAACTGATCCCAGAAATTTTCTTTCATTCCGGAAACACATCAGCGACTATTGAAGATAAGTTATTGTCGGCAAAGTAATATTAATAAATTTGAGTAGGTGGATTTTGGATAACTGGGCGGTGGCGCCCGTCACAATGAACCAGGTAGTAGTGAAGGAGAAGGTTGATCATGGAAATAAGCTTTAACTGCTTTCAGTATAAAATTGAATGCTGATCGGCCTTGTAATGCGCATGTTGCTATTACAGTCCATAACCGTTCGCAACTTTTCCGTCCTTTGATGCTGCGTGTGCCTTGAGTTACATGACGATCTATTACAATAAACCGTATTGCCTGTTCTGCCACATTGTTGGTGGGGTCTATTCCAGGGGTTGTTATGAACTCAAAGTATGCTTTCCCATGCTTGCGAAATCGGTTTGCCATATTTTGGGCTTCCCGTTTTTCTTCTTTCCCGTCTTTATTCAGTCGGCTCGGTACCTCCTGCAAGGCTGCTGTGATGATCTTTTCCTTAGCCTGCTCAAGGGCAATGCAAAAGTCTTCAGGGATCATATTGTCACGTTCATGAATAACCTTGAACATATTTTTGACTTCATTCAAAAGTCTCTTGCCATATGCTTTTGTTTTTTCATCCGGCAAAGTCTTTAGAAACCGGATATCTCGAATCAAGTGGGCAATGCAAAACTGCATTGTGACGTTGAAATCCTTCATATACTTGCGATACGCTGAAAAATAATCACAACCCAGTACTCCGTTGAACTCTTTACCCAAAACATCAATCAAAACTTTTGATCCACGGGACTTGTCGATTTTGAACAACACATACATTTCAGCCTTGAAAACCCATGTCCAAAACTTATCTTTGTTTTCCTTATGGCCGGTTTCGTCGACATTTACTTGTTCCTCCAAAGGCAGACGATCGAGCAATTCACTGTATGGCGCTTCCAGAGACTGACTCACCTTCTCGATTACTTTCCGCAAATATCCCCGGGAAACCGTTTCTCCAAGGACGTCTCGGATGAATTTTCTGATTGTGGAAAATGATGCATGACAGACATTTTTCAGGTAGGCAACCAGCGCTGTCAAGCGCTCTTTGAAGAGCCCTTCCTTGACGACATCGGGAGAAAAAGGCGTGTAATGAATTTGCCGGCATTTCTCGCACCATACCGGATACGAACGATGTTCTTCTTTGATTATCGGGACTTCAAGCAGTTCCATTTGCTGGATGATGCGAGGAGGCGCTTCAAGTATACTGACTTCGCCATTACATACCGGACAAGCGGTTAGTATGTATGGATGAGTCTTGTCGATCTCATCTTCGCTGAAAGGAGGGCGAACATGCCTTTCGTGTCCTGGTTGTCCTCCGATTTTACGTTTTCCCCCTTTTTTCTTCTTTTTGTTTTTTGGCTTTGTGATGTCATCAGAAGAGGGGCGTTTACTGGAATTGGAAGAGTTTTTTAAAAGTCCGGCAATCTTGTTTTCCAAAATATTAATTCTATTTTCAAGAGCGCTTATGGTATCGCAGAATCCACATAGAGTTTTAACCACAACTTCCGGACCGGCATGATATATTGCCAAAGCATCATCAGGCAGCATGGCATAACTCCTGGCGAAAGTTTCCGGTTAAGGGATAGACATAGACAGCCTTTTTGGAAAGCATCGGTTGACGCGACTTGCTGAGCTTACCCCGACCGGTTGTTTTTCCCACGTGAATCCAATTATCTGCTTTATAGCAAGTTCCGCGGTAACGTTGCGTATCAACAAAGGTTTCAACCATATAAACCGGATGGTGGTAGAGGCATTGCCAATCTTGTGACAGGCAGTGACGGTTCAACGCCAATAGATATGACGCTAAACAGGAAACTTGTACCCAGGGCAGTATCAAAAAACGGATGTTATTGGCAATCAGATGAAGATTCTTCTCTCTGATCTCCCTGGGCCAGCCAATGAAACGGTCTCTTGCACCAATATACCATGGCGCTGAACCCCATGCCAGGCATGCAATAGGGCGGTCATCGGAAAATGCAACATATTTGAGATGTTCTCCAACTGGTTGAGTATAACCAAGATAGTGGTGTTCACTTACAAGACTGTTGAATATTTTCTCAAAATGAGTTCTGCGTACTTGTTCAAGTTTAACAGGGAGCAAATCGCCAATAGGACATTGAACAGGAGTTTGGTCAATGACTACCCTGGCCGGTTTCTTTCGGTTTGCAAGAGGATTGGCTGGTGTACATTTTCGGGCAGGCAGTTTGATAAAGCCCTTTGATTCCAAAAGGAGAAGCAGACTTCGGCAGACCATATCTTTAAGAACGCCATTAGGTTGTCTCCAGTCCCATTCCCTGCAAACTTCTTGAGAAACAAACCGTCTGCTTTTGTCAGGATGTGCTGCTATGATCCTCGTGATATTCGCGATATCTTTCTTGGTGACCGATCGCCTGCGATATGTTATGATTGTTTCCATTCCTGACACTATACCGTATCAGGAAGTGGAACGCAAATTATTTCTCAAAAAAAATTACGGTGAGGTTTTAAACCTTAAAGTCAAAGCGATTATTGCCCGTGAACGGTTACGATGTTCATTATAAGAATAATCAATGGTTTGAACCCCAGGGCAAGCCCTGAACCCTGTTCCGCAGCAAGCTGCGGGGAATCAGACCCAAACGAGATTGAAAACGACCTTTCAGGTCGTCTCAATCCTTAAAAGTTTGCGGGCTTATGCCGTCTGCGCTATCATCTCTTGGTATGAAAATTCCCTAAGCCCAGCATTAGCCTTTGCATGCTCAATTGTCATGTTTACTAAATTGCCGTTTTGGTCTAGGTCAACATAAATATTTTCACTGATTTCCCTTGTTTCATACACATCATTATCAAGAAATTCCAAATGAGCAGTATCAGTGTCAGAAAAATATTTTACCCGCATTACTCATCCTCCTTATAAGACCTGTCGAAAAAAGCATTGTGTACTGTTTCACGGTCTTCTAACAAAATAACCCTTAAATATTTATTCACTTCAGCTATCTTAGCCCATTTCCGAATCCTTCCATCTGACTGGATTTGAATTCTTTCTGAGTTATCAATTACATATTTTATCCATTTATCTTTGATTTGCGCACGATCAGGTCGTTTTTGTGTGTATTCAAAGTATTGGGTTTTTTTCATTTGTTCAATATCCTATCCGGAAAATCATTTTTTTACTTCGCCGAACGATAAAGGTCAGTTGACAGAGCCGCTCGACATAGTAAGCAAAGGCATTTATTTTGAATCATATAATTTTTTTCAATAGACCCGCTGTGGCCATAGTCAACAGCACCGGCAGGTTGTGTGCCGGGCACGGCACGCATTCTTAAGGGTGAGTATATACTATGATTAAGGTATAATGCAAGTCCCTGATCCATCTGGATGGAGGCGAAGGATATAGCGGTCTCGCAACATAATAATTCCGGCATCTTCGCACTTATCCATATCTGGTCGGACGCCATACTCTTAGAGATCATCAAGCCAGTCTAAAATTTCCTCCTTGTTTTCCCAGTTCAGCAATTCATCAATTTTCGGTTCATCAGATATTGCTGATTGGATATATTTGATAAACTTTTTCTGAACTTCACGTTTTCGCGACACACTCAGATGCAGATAGATCATGGTGGATTTCAAATTCTCATGTCCCAGATGATTTTTTATATCCGTCAGCGACTTTCCCGAAAGCAGCAGATGCACTGCACAGGAATGCCTGAAGCTGTGTGCGGGATTGAGATTCTCCAGTTGTTTGGCAGGAAGCGCTTTTGAAAGATATTTTTTGCAAACGCGATAAATGCCGTTTCTTGTAAAACCTTCACGGCGCTGGTTTATAAACAGGCGATTACTGTATATCGGTTTGGGAACGGGTCTGTATTTTTTTATATAGCGCTCAATAAGTTCGATTGTTTTGGGCTGGAGTTCTATCAGACGATAGTTTCCTCCCTTGCCTTTTATGATGAGTGTCTTTTTGTGAGGGTCGAAAAAATGGATTTTAAGATCGGCAACTTCACTTGCTCTTGCGCCTGAGTCAAAAAGAAGATGCAGAATTGTGTAATCGCGGAACCCCTCTTTTTTTCTCAAATCAACTGAACCAAACACTTGAAGTATGTCGTCATAATCCATATAACCGATCAGTCGTTTTCCAAAACGTTTCTGTGGTATGTTGAATATCATTTCCGATATTTCGCGATGTTCCGGGTACAAAAGCCGGAGCATTTTTGCAAATGATTTTAAAGCAATCAGGCGGGCATTACGTGTTCTTGTGCTATTTTTTCTTTGCTGTTCCAGGTAATCAAGATAAGAAAAGATCAGCGTAGGTGTAATATCTTCGAGCCTGAGATCAGGAATCGCTTGGGAAAGATGCCTTGACGAAAACTTTAAAAAAAGCTTGAACGCGTCTTTGTAAGTTTTAACAGTTTCAGGACTTACGTCTTTTATTGCCGGCAAATACTCTGTAAAATACCTGCAAAGGCAGGCATGAATATTCATAGTTCTTCCTGCCTTGATATGGTAAAATCCACCAGGCGCTCACTGATAAATAAGTTTACATAGTTTTAAAGAAATGTACCAGTAGAACTGTTATTGCATGTAGTTCTTTTGATGTTCTATTAAGTTGCAATATCCTTTAAATAAAGGTATCTCCAGGCCCATTATTTTTATTGACATAACTTATTTGCAATGGTATAGTTCCGATAATTAACAACCTAATAAACGGAATGATACCATTATGAGAAAAGAAAGGTTCCCTGCAAAAGAGCTATTATCGTTATTTAAGAGAAAGAAAGTCAGTGATTTGGCTGAGATAAAAAAAGCTTTAGGTACTCAGAGTACGATGACTGCCTTTCGAAAACTAAAACAGCTATGTTATTTTACCAGCTATTCTCATCGTGGCAAATACTACACGATCAAGGATATTGCAGAATTCAATAACAAAGGTTTGTGGAGATTTAAATCGATACGATTTTCACAATATGGAACTTTGATGGAAACCTCAAGAAGTTTTGTCAATATTTCGGAAATAGGTTACTCCGCCCGGGAGCTCGAAGAAGAACTGGAAGTCAGGGTTCAGGAAACATTATTGCATCTTCATAAAAATGAAAAGATTATTAGAGAGAAGATGTCAGGTGTTTACATCTATGTATCGGCTGATCCCACTATTAGAGAACGGCAATTTTTATTACGACGACAAATTGAATCAATCCCCGTCGATACTTTATCGATAATAACAATAAGCCATGAATTAAAGGCTGCCATTGTTATATTTTATAGTATTCTTGATGAAAGGCAACGTCGATTGTATGCTGGCTTAGAATCTTTCAAGCTTGGGTATGGTGGAGACCGAAAAATCGCAGATTTGCTAGGCTTGAATACTCATACTGTTGCGAAAGGCCGCCGAGAACTTTTTAGTCAAGATTTTGAAGCCAAACGGGTTCGCAGGGAAGGCGGCGGCAGAAAACATGTGGAAAAAAAACACCCCAAGTTATAGAACGAATTGAGACGTTGATGAAATATGAAACGGCTGGGGATCCCATTACGGGTTTAAAGTGGACCCGGAGAACAACGGAGAAAATAGCCAACGAGCTTAAATCAATTGATATCCAAGTGTGTTCAAATACAGTTGGAAGACTGCTAAAGAATATGGGGTTTTCCCTGAGAGTCAATCATAAGAAGATTGCTTCAGGAGGAAAGAAAGTTACGGCAGAAGATCAAAGGAACCGAGACAAGCAATTTAAATATATTGGTGATCTGCGTGAAAGTTTTGCTAAAAGGTATCTTCCAACCATCAGTGTTGATTCAAAGAAAAAGGAAGAGATCGGAAACTTCAAGAATCAAGGTGCTACATGGCGACGCAAATCAAAGATGGTTAATGATCATGATTTCCCAACATACTCTGTTGGCAAAGGGATTCCATTCGGCATTTATGATACAATAGCTAATTTGGGGTCTGTATATTTGGGCACCACACGCGATACGCCTGCATTTGCTGTGGATTCGATCTCTAAATGGTGGAAAGAAGAAGGAATGAAACGCTATCCTGATGCAAAGGAATTGTATATTCTTGCTGACAGTGGAGGCAGCAATAGTGCAAGGTCTCGTGTATGGAAATATAGACTACAAACAACAATGTGCGATCAATACGGCCTTTCGATAACAGTCAGCCATTATCCTCCTGGGGCATCCAAATGGAACCCAATTGAACATCGTCTTTTCAGTGAGATTACCAAGAATTGGTCAGGAGAGCCACTTGAGACATACGAGAAAGCACTTAAGTTGATACGAACTACAAAGACATCAACAGGCCTGAAAGTGAAAGCACATTTTGTTAGAAAACATTACAAAACAGGAGAAAAAGTGTCAGATAGCGAAATGGACTCTCTCTCAATTAAGCCTCATACGAAGTTTCCGACGCGGAATTACACCCTAAATCCGAGAACAAGAATGTAAAGTTATTTTTGAGTGAACCCCTACATTCTTTGGTGTTTAATAAAAGGATGGGAACAATGAAATGCATATAACATCAGTTTTGAGAGAGACGTATTTTACTCTGCCGCTCTACATATAGCCCTCAAGCTGGTTTATATTCTTCTGAATAGAGAGGTTAAGGTATGTTAACAACAACTATTCTGATAATTTCAATTGTAATTATTTTTCTTTTTCTAAAAAGTATTAGTACCGCTACTAAGATAGCAGAAATAAAAGTAGCATTTGTGGGAAAATATGTTTTTGAAAATTTAAGTGATGATTTAAAAAATAAGGTCTGATAATCATGAAGAAACTACGATTTGGTTCAGTTATGGCATTTCTATCTTTAATTATTCTCATTAATGTAAATGGGCAATCCTTAAAAAAGGATGTTCTGGTAGGAAATTGGAATCCCGCCTCCAAAGAGAAGACAGAAACTAATGATCTGGAAAAACTGTTATTTGAACTTCCTGATGTCATATTTAAAAAGCTTGAGCCCTCTCCAGGTTTCGAATCCACCTATTTATTAAAAATAAAACAACCCATAGATCATGACGATCTATCAAAGGGATTTTTCTATCAAAAAGTATATCTAACACACAAAGGATTTGACAGGCCAACTGTGATGGTCACAGAAGGATACAGCATGTGGGAGAATTCAGATTATGAACTCACTGAATTGCTAAATGCAAATCAAATTAAGGTTGAGCATCGTTATTACGGTGACAGTAAACCGGATACACTGAATTATAGTTACCTTAATTTAAAACAGGCTGTAGCAGATTTGCATTATGTAAGGCAACTTTTTAGTGATATATATATGGGGAAATGGATAAGTACCGGTCTTAGCAAAGGAGGAACAACAGCAATAGTCTACCGCTACTTTTATCCTGATGATATCGATGTATGTGTACCTAATGTTGCTGCAATTATTACAAGTAATAATGATCAGCGATTTATAGCTTTTTTGGATACCATTTTCGATGCTGATTGTAGTGATAAAATTAGGTCATTTCAAATCAGATTATTGGAGAATCGGAAAAGTATATTACCATTAATTGAATTATATGCTTTAGGTGCTAAGCTCAAATTTACCTATCTATCATTAGAACAGGCTT
>JAIVWD010000153.1:0-8027 GCA_049190315.1 Deltaproteobacteria bacterium
CCAGCATCGCCGCATCCAGCATGTTGACCTGGAGGCAGGTTCCGCCGTTTTCGCCGTATGCCCGGAGGAATGCCTTGAATTTGGCTTTCTGCTCGGGGTCTTTGACCATGGACGGGCTGAAAGTAATGGTGTGGCTGGCGCCGTTGGGCAGGCTGTTTAAATAGTCTTCCCAGTCGCCCTGTCCGTTCACCGCCATGCCGCCCAACGCTTTTCCAACGGAATTGGCGTTTGCCGTGGGGCCGTTAATATCCGCCCCATTGGACGGACAGATGGCATTGGACAAGAACTGCCCTTTTTCCCGTCCATCAGCACTGGCCGCCATCACATACCCGTCACCCGCCCAGTAGTTCCAGCTCAACATCCCCGGCCGGAACTGCCTGCCGGTGGATCGGGTTTTGTGCTTCCATGTTTCAGCGGTCCAGAGATCCATGACTTTTTTTGCCATTTCATCGGCCGCATCATCATCCCGGCCATACTTGGGCGCCCGGTTTTTCGCCAGCGCCTGGAGCACCTCATGGCCCTCCCAGTTGTCTTTTAAGGCCTGAATCAATTGGGCCATGGTGCATTTTTTTTCATCAAATACCAGAAATTTTATGGCCAGCAACGAATCCACCGTCGTGGCATAGGTAACGGCTTCTAACGTGGTAAAACTGATCTGGGCACCGCCCTGGGTGATATCCAGTCCTTTTTCCGGGCATCCCTTTACCAGACATGATAAATACGGTGTCTGAAGATATTTTGCCCGAATGCATTCTGATTCCTCATAAACATCCACGCATTTTTTGATGATATAGGCCGTCTGCGTCTTATATGCGTCCCAGAACTGTGCCCAGGTTGTAAATCGGGTCGCATCGCCGGTTTCAGGGCCGTCCTGGCGTATCTTTTCGGTCTTAAACGTAATGGGATCCACAAACGGAATCAGATCTCTGCCACCGGTCAGCGCCAGCTCCACCGCCTTTAACAGATTTAAATTATTATCAACGGTTCCGGAACGGTCGTTGCCCACCATGGTATTTTCAAGACACCCCACCGGCGCGTATTCACAAACGTTGTCTTTGTTGATCAGATGGGTAATGTTTGCCTCTTTTGCCTCCCGAAGCATCCCGGCCATGGACCGCTCATCAAAATTAACCAGAAACGGCGCCCCCTGGCTTGATGAGATCATATCCACCATCTTATTCAGCAATGTCTCGGGCGAATTCCGATGCAGCCGGACATTGGGTTTGGGCTCTAAAATGGGCGTCATCTCGTCAATGACCTCAAGAATGGCATAGGTCAGGTCATTGGTCATGTCCGCGCCGTTCTTTCCCAGACCGGAAAGGGTGATGAGCTGACCGAATCCGGCGGTGATTCCCTGGTTGCCGTTTCGGATCATGGCATCATAGGCGGTATTCGCATGGACCCAGAAGCATTTCAAAATCTCTTTGCCGAACTCGCGATCCATGCCGTTCTTTATCGAATATTCCCAGTACGGCAGCAGGTACTGATCGATGCGGCCAAAGGAAACACCCGGGCCGGGGTAATTTTCATCACTCATGATCAGCATATGATTGAGCCACAGGGCCTGAACCGCTTCCCAGAATGTTTTGGGCGGTTCCCACGGCACCCTGCTTAAATTCTGAACCATCTGCATCAGTTCCGCCTTCCGGTCCGAATCGGTTTCCTTTACGGCAAGCGCCCGGCATACCTTTGCATATTCAGCCGCCAGATCTCGGGGCATGGTCGCTGCCGTCATCATGGCGCAAAGCTGGGCGCCGGTTGGGCCGTCCCGTTCTTCTTTGGACAAGGTGTTATACTTAGATTGCAGTTCCGCATGGATCCCTTTCCAGCCGAGAGTCAATGCTCTTTCGTGTCCCGGAATCAGGTGCCCGCTGGTGGCCCCGGCGTTGCCATACCCGTGCCCGTGGAACCAGTAGACCGCCTCACGAGCGCCTTTTTTGCCCATGGTCAGGCGGTCAAATTCCTTCTGCTCGTTTTCGGTCAAACACATGGAGGCCACGATGTTAAATCGGCCGCCGGCAATCATATCCCCGGGCAGAATCTCCTTTGGGAGGTAATTGACCATGACCTCCCGGATAAACCATGCCCGGCGCTCCACCAGCGATTTTTCCCAGAAATCATCTCGCAGCGTAACAGGCCTTGCAGACTGACGGTAGGAGCTGCGAAGGGGCTGCATCAGCATATAGGTTTCCGGCACGATGTAAAACGTAATCTCGTTAAATTGAACGTCCCACGGGGTTCCGGTGGTCCATGATGTGGTCTGGTTGTTCCACGCCCGGTCCGTCCCTTTAAAATAATAATCCCGGAGTCTGGCAATCCGGCCGGAAAGCCCTTTTGGTTCCTTGATCTGGTGCTGTATTTCTTTTGCGGCGAGACTCATCAGTGACCTCCTCATATTTCGTGCCAAACGAAAACCGCCAATTTTCCCAATTTCTGCGTTGGGCTTAAATTTTAATCCTCAAAATACTCAATGTATTCCTGCGGTTAAAATTTGCGCCTTCCTTGAACTTGAAAAAATTTTCTAGTTTTCGTTCGGGCACTATTTAAATATAAATTTATATGGTTATCATACCTTGACATAAAAACGTAAGGAGAGTAACATTTCATAAAATTTTGTCAAGTTCAGACCTCGTTAAGTTAATGAAATGCATAATTTATTTGGAGGGTGCCATGACTGAGATTATTGATGTAAGAGCTAGAGAAATCCTGGATTCAAGAGGGAATCCCACAGTTGAGGCGGATGTCATTGTTGCCTGCGGCGCTGTGGGACGTGCAGCGGTTCCTTCCGGAGCTTCTACAGGCAAACGTGAAGCATTAGAGCTTCGCGACACGCGCTCTAAACGATTTGGCGGAAAGGGTGTAACCAAGGCTGTAAAAAATGTTTTAACTGTAATCGCTCCTGCTGTACGCGGTATGGATGCGGCTAATCAGATGGCACTTGATAAATTGATGATTGAATTAGATGGTACTCCCAACAAATCAAAACTTGGAGCAAATGCAATTCTCAGCGTATCCATGGCAGCTTCAAGGGCGGCGGCGTCAGCTTATGGCTTACCGCTTTACAGATATTTAGGGGGAATAAATGCAAGATATCTTCCCATCCCAATGATGAATATTATAAACGGGGGCGCACATGCTGCCAACAATCTTGATATACAGGAGTTCATGATAGTACCTATTGGCTCAAAAACCTTTGCCCAGGCTGTAAGGATGGGAGCTGAAATTTTTCACAGCCTTAAAAAGGTGCTTAAAAAGAAAGGACTTAGTACTTCGGTGGGAGATGAAGGCGGTTTTGCACCTGACCTTAAATCAAACGAAGATGCAATAAAATTTATCATTAATGCAATTGAATCCGCAGGATATCAACCAGGCAAAGATGTTGGTCTTGCATTGGATTCGGCTGCAAATGAATTTTATAAAAAAGGAAAATATATCCTGAACTCAGAGAATAAAAAACTCAAACCAGAGGAAATGATAGATTATTATGAAGATTTAATTGATAAATATCCTGTTTTTTCCATAGAAGACGGCCTTGCAGAACAGGATTGGGACAACTGGGAGTTGCTGACAGACAGGTTGGGTGGAACAGTACAAATAGTAGGCGATGATATATTTGTGACAAACCCAAAAATATTAAACAAGGGAATTGAAGAGGGAATAGCAAATTCCATACTTATCAAACTTAATCAGATCGGTACGGTAACCGAGACTCTGGATGCTATTGAAATGGCAAAACAGGCCGGATATACTACAATAATATCCCACAGGTCAGGTGAAACAGAAGATACCTTTATTTCAGACCTGGTTGTTGGTATAAACGGAGGCCAGATAAAGACAGGTTCAATGTCTCGTAGCGACAGGGTCGCCAAGTACAATCAGTTAATAAGGATAGAAGAAGAACTTGGAGCTGCTGCAATGTTTTCAGACAATATATTTATATGGAATTAGTTGTGATAGGAACAAAGTATAAATTTTTAGCTTTTTTCAGCTTTATAATTTTTGTCTTTTTATATACATCAGCTAATGCATATGTGATTCCCGGCCCCCATCTTCTGGAATTAATGATTGAAAATTTCGGTAGAGGAAAAAGCCTTTTAATTTCTCAGAAACTATCACTTTATGATGTCAGCCATGAAAAAAACATTATTGAGCTTAGAGAGACCTTGAAATATAATTTCCCTGAAGAATTCCGATCGGAGATTCAGTCTGAAAACGCTAAAAGAATTTATGTTTTTTCTTTGGGCGCCTCTTTAACGATAATTGACAATAAAATTGTATCTGACACCGAAACAAGGTTTGACTGCTATAAGGATGTTTTCCTTTATCGCTCCAGGATATTGCTTCAGAACAGGCTTTCCCTTCTGGGAGTAGATACATCTGTTTCAAGTCTGGGAAGGTTTCAAGACAAAACCGCCTATGTGATAGGTGCGAAATATCCTGACGACTCAGTCTCCCAGATATGGTTAGACAAAAATACTTTTCAACCGGTTCGCTGGATAATCATAGACAAGTACAATAAAAGCAATAAAGATGTTCTGGAAATTCGCTATGGAGATTGGGAGCAGACACATAAGGCCTGGTACCCTATGCATATTGAATTTTATCATAATGCTGTTTTGGTGCGTGAAATTTATGCCGACAAAATAAAAGTGAATCCTTCTTTTTCTGATGAGCTTTTTGACATTGAACATCTTAAATCAGTATATTTGAATCTTAGCTCAGTTGAAAAAGATAAAGATGATTCGCAGGGATTAAGTGATATTCAAAAGACCATTGAGGAATTCAAGAAGCTATATGAATGAAGGTTTATTAGTAGCTACTCAGGTGTTTAGACTGAAGGCTATAGGCTGAAGGAAACAAATGATTTCTGAGCGTTATTCTCTATGTTTAAAACAAAATTTCCGACCGCTTTAAGAAGATATTGGCTTTTGGGAGTCTTTTCCCTAAAGGTCTTCAGCCTTCAGCCTAACCAACCTGAGTAGTTATGTTTATTAATACCTGTTTGTTGCGGAGAGATATATGATTTCTAATACAAAGTATATATTTGTTACAGGCGGAGTAGTTTCATCTCTTGGGAAAGGGCTTGCTTCTGCCGCCATCGGAGCACTTCTCGAAAGTCGCGGGCTTACTATAACTATCCAGAAGCTTGATCCGTATATTAATGTCGATCCTGGGACCATGAATCCATTTCAGCACGGAGAGGTCTTTGTTACGGATGATGGCGCAGAAACAGATCTGGATTTCGGACATTACGAGCGTTTTACAAACGCTAAATTGGGCAGGGATAACAACTTTACAACCGGCAAGATTTATCACTCCGTCATTACCAAGGAACGTCAGGGGAAGTATCTGGGAGGTACTGTCCAGGTTATTCCGCATATTACGGATGAGATTAAAAGAAGTATAAAGCTTGTGGCAGATGGTGTGGATATAGTTATCGTGGAGATAGGCGGAACAATCGGCGATATTGAGAGCCTGCCCTTTCTTGAAGCTATCCGGCAATTCAAAGCTGATGTAGGAAAAGAAAATGTGCTGTACATTCATCTAACACTTGTTCCTTATATTGCAACAGCAGGAGAGGTTAAAACCAAGCCAACCCAGCACAGCGTAAAAGAATTAAGAAGCATCGGTATTCAGCCGGATATTCTCCTGTGCCGTACGGACAGGTATCTGGACAATGATATAAAGGCCAAAATAGCTTTATTTTGTAACGTTAGTGTGGATGCAGTAATAACCGCAAAAGATGTGGATTGTATTTACGAGGTTCCACTTATATTTCACAATCAGGGTCTTGACGACAAGATTATTGAACTTCTTAACATTTGGACAAGGGCGCCCCGTCTCGATGCATGGGAGCAGATTGTCAACAGGCTAAGAGAGCCTGAGTTTTCCGTTACAATAGCTATAGTTGGAAAGTACACGAATTTGACTGAATCATACAAAAGTTTAAATGAGGCACTTTGCCATGGCGGTATCCCCAACGACTGTCGTGTTAATCTTAAATTTATAGATTCGGAAACAATAAACGAAAATAATGCCAAAGAAATGCTTGCTGATGCCGATGGCATACTTGTACCAGGCGGATTTGGGTCACGCGGTATTGAAGGGAAGATTTCCGCAACAAAGTATGCAAGGGAAAATAAAGTTCCTTTTTTTGGCTTATGTCTTGGAATGCAGATAGCTGTAATTGAGTTTGCCCGCAACGTAGCAGGCATGGATGGGGCTCACAGCTCAGAGTTTGATACGAAAACTCCTTATCCTGTTATTTATCTGATGCTGCAATGGTATGATGAGAGGACTAAAACAATTCAGAAACGTGATATAAACTCTGACAAGGGTGGGTCTATGCGTCTGGGAGCTTATTCCTGCAGCATTAAAAAAGATACTTTTTCTTTCAAAGCATACGGCGTATCTGATATTTCTGAAAGGCATCGACACAGGTATGAATTCAATAACCAGTTTAAAGAAAAACTGGAAGAAAATGGTTTGATAATAAGCGGCACTTCGCCAAACGGTGAGCTGGTTGAAATTGTCGAAATCAATAATCATCCATGGTTTGTCGGATGTCAGTTCCATCCTGAATTCAAATCCAGACCTATGAATCCTCATCCTCTTTTTAAGGATTTTATAAAAGCTTCTCTGGAAAACTCGAAAACCTCATAGCTCAAATAACACCTTATCGCATTTCTGATATATAAACTGTGGAAATCGGTGTTCAATGCGATTAATCAGATAATCCAGGTCACAATGCCTGCTTCTTCTGTAGTTACAATGTCTCCGATGTCTGGTAATTTCATTTGATTTCCCTTCTTATGGATGCCCGTTCTTCAATTTTAGACCAGCTTAAAGCTTCCTTGATAGTTACGAATCTATAGGGATAAAAATCAGTAGATTTTGTGCCTACAGTAACCAGTGCCTGCTCATTATCAAGCCATACCCATTCCCCATTAATAAAAGCCTGGGCTTGAGCATGACCTATTTCCGGTTTTGAGGTTAGTCCTACGGCTATACGAACAGGGTATTTTTCACCGAATGTTAATGCTTGCAATATGCTGTAATGCCTGCATTTGGGAGAAATAACAGGAGTGCATCCCATGAGCGATATGAGAATGAGCGCTACAACAATCCAGATTGTTAAAACGCTTAAATGATTTGATTTTTTATTGGGATCCATATTGTTATAACGTCCATAGTTCAGCAGAACTGCTTTTAATGTATGACTCTGTTGATTTACTCCGATTTTGAAAATCAAAACACACTATGTTGAGTTATACTCAAGCATTACACACAATATATTGTGCCAATTTTCTGAGAAGCTAGTAAATCAACAGAGTCATGTATGGTCGTCTGTTTTTTTGATAGAACATCCAAATTTTCGTTTGTTTGAAATTAGCAAATTTTACCTATAATTACAGACATTTTAAGGTTTATTTCAAGTTCGTCTCTAATCTAAGCAAAAAACATACCATTGATGTTTTTATGTAAGTAATGCTATAGATATTAAATGGTTACATCAATTACATAGCAAGAATAGCTATGCTAATTTATAGAAGAATATGTGAACTTGGGAGGTAAATTACATAAATTCTATTATATTTTTTACATAGTTTCAGGGTAGTACATAAGGATGGGAAGGTCAGATTTAATTGTTTTTAATTAAACCTCGGGCTCCGCCCGAGCGACCCTAAAAGGTTTGACCGTTCCGGCGAGAATATTGAACGGCAGAGTAAAGCGTTTTTTGAACTGAACATCGAACGTTGAACATCGAATGATGAAATCGCTTCTGCCCGCCATCGCGAGCCATACTCAATGCTCTTCGTCCTTTTGTTGTCTCGCTCAGGCGGGTCGGGCGGGTCGCTCCGCCAGTTTATAAATTGGCAGAATACCTTATTCAAAATTCGACGTTGGGCGTTCGATGTTCATAGTCTTTTAGCTTGATAGGCTACGTCCTGAATATTGGATTGTAATCTGCAGCAATTGCAATGCTTTTAGACCCCTTCGAGGGGTCTTCATCAAACCACGTCCTA
>JAIVWD010000154.1:0-7982 GCA_049190315.1 Deltaproteobacteria bacterium
AAGCTGTGATGCATAGTTGGGGAAGTTATTTTGTCTCCGTTCCTAATACAGGTCGATATTCCCTAACCTGCATTGCTTTGTAAGGATTACCCAACATTCGATGTTGGATGTTCATTTTTTTATGGATTATGCCCAAACCTCAGACAAATCTATTTTGAGCCCTTCAAGAGCCCTGCTTTTAAGAATATCATTTTCAGTCAGATATTCCGGCTTACCATATTTTACTCCCTCAAGGTGATAGATCATGACATACTTTGCATCAGGATTAACAATCCAATATTCTTTGACACCATGCTTTTCATAAAGCAGCAGTTTCTCGGTCTGATCTTTATAGGATGTAGAGGGAGACAATATCTCGACCGTAATATCGGGCGCACCAAGACATCCCCGTTTATCAAGCTTATTTTGGTCACATATAACGACAATATCCGGCTGCACAACGGTTTCTATCTCTTCATCGGCCTCATCTTGACTGCTTGTAAGTCGTACATCAAAAGGAGCAAAATAAACTTCACATTCCTTGCCAGATACAAAATTATATATTTTAGCGAAAATAATTGCGGACAATCTCTGATGCTCTCTCGCAGGCGCAGGAGACATATCATAGGCCACGCCTTCTATTATCTCCCATCTCTCATCATCAGGCCAGTAAAGATAATCTGCATAACTAAATTTTTCATCTGATTTTTCATTTAATATTTTAGCTAATGGGGCCATTTTTTTCACCTCAATATTGGAATGAATAATACGTGGTATAATACAGAGTTTCTCGACATATCCTATGGCAAATTGCCGCTTTGTAGAGGTATTTCAAATTTTCCTCTCTGTCCGTATAGACTGCTTTGGGTACTAGTTCACGGATCGCCCATCCTGGGCCTGCTTTAGAAAATAATTTTGCCAGTCTGTCCTGTAGATGTCAAGACCTGTGGTAAAAAGGATAGAGCTGCCTCTTACCCACTCAGGAACAACAATTTTTTATCTTTTTATTAAGATAACCCTGTTTAACACCTATTGCTTTTGCTGTTTTAGAAATATTATTCTTATTCTGTAAAAGTTTTCTTTGAATAAATGCCTTTTCAAATGCTTTTTTAGCATCCTTTAAGTAATCTATTAAAAAAAACTGTTCTTCGAAAGACCTTGTTTTTTCCATAGTTCCAGGCTTATAAGCGTTCGGGATATCAGACGCCTCTATAATATCGCCCTCCACCATTATTGCCAGCCTTTCAACAAGATTCTTCAACTCTCTGACATTTCCAGGCCACGAATAAGCGCGTATTACTTTAATTGCTTCTGCTGTCATGGTTTTTTTTGTACTTCGATTCTGTCTGGCACATTCATCAAGAAATGTTTCAATAAGTAAAGGAATATCTTCAGAACGCTCCCTTAAAGGTGGAACTTCAACAGGTATTACATTCAGCCTGTAATAAAGGTCTTCTCTGAAAGTACCCTTTTCAATCTCTTGCTCAAGATCCTTGTTGCTGGCAGCTATTATTCTTACATTCACTGTTAATATTCTATCGCCTCCAACTCGCTGAAATTGCTGCTCCTGTAAAACACGAAGAATTTTGGCCTGAGTTTTCAAGCTCATATCACCTATTTCATCCAGAAATATAGTGCCATTGTTAGCTAATTCGAATTTGCCTCTTTTCTTTGAGGTTGCTCCTGAAAAAGCGCCCTTCTCGTGGCCGAAGAGCTCGCTCTCTATTAATTCCTCAGGAATTGCCGCACAATTTACAGCTATAAGAGGCTGATCAACCCTTGAACTCAACTGATGTATAGTCCGGGCTACCAGTTCCTTTCCTGTGCCATTCTCGCCTGTTATTAATATCCAGGTATCAGTAGGGGCTACAAGCTCTATCTGCTTTTTCAGTGTTACAGTCGGCGGACTATTGCCGGTTATTGAATGTTTTTCAATCGTCTTTTTGCGCAGATACCTGTTCTCTTCTTCAAGTCGTCTGAAATTAAGTGCATTGTTAATTGCAACAATAACCTTATCTATGGAAAGCGGCTTTTCTATCAAGTCGTATGCTCCAAGCTTTGTTGCTTTTACGGCTGTTTCTATTGTCCCGTGACCGGTTATAATTATAACCGGAATAGTTGGATAATTTTTCTTTATTTCTTTTAAGGTTTCAATACCATCAATACCCGGCATCCATATATCAAGCAGAACAAGATCAGGAGATCCTTCTTCAACTATCTTTAATCCCTCATATCCATTTTGGGCTGTTTTAATCTCAAATCCTTCATCAGCAAGCAGGCCGCTTAAAGATTGAAGTATGGAAGGCTCATCATCAACAATTAAAATAGATGGAAACATTTTGTATAGCTCCTTAGTGATAAAATGAAGTGCCTAAAGTATGTTAAAGTGCTCTAAAGTGCCTAAAGTTGTGGAATGCGCCTTCGGCACTGCCAATTTTAATTTTTTTTACCATACAACTTTGCTCTCTTTGTTTCTATCTGAACTTATAACCAAGCCCTGGAAATCTATAGCCACGCCGAAGGCGTACCATAACTTTAGGCACTTTAATATATTTTAGGCACTTTAGGCACTTTTTACTCATTTATCTTTGGACTTAGCGCCATTTGGGAGGACTGTTAAACCGGAAGTTCAATTACAAATTTAGCTCCTTTGGGCTGGTTGTCCTGTACACGTATCATTCCATTATGATCAGCAATTATCGCGCTGACAATTGTCAGCCCTAAACCCATTCCAGCTTTTTTGGTTGAAAAATAAGGTTCAAAGAGGCGTGTTTTATCTTCATCGGAAATACCTGCTCCATCATCAGCAACCTCCATTCTCACCATCTTTAATATAGGGTCATGAGTCAAAGTTATAACAATATTGCCCTGTTTCTTAATTGCAACTATTGCATTGTCAACCAGATTAATCATAGCTTGCTTTATTTGCTGACGATCAAGATTAATACGCGGGATCTTATCTGGAATTATAACCTTGAAATTAATGTTTTGATGACTTTCTTTGTAAAGTGCTACAGACTCTTCGATTATTGGCGGCAATTCACAGGGTTCAGGATTCGCCGTTGGGAATCTTGCAAAAGCAGAAAATTCATTTACCAGATTTCGAATCATATCAACATGGTCAATTATCATCTGAGTACATTCCTCAAAAATCGGTTCGTTTATCTTTTCTGAATATTTCCGTTTAAGTCTTTGGGCCGAAAGCGTTATCGGAGTCAGAGGGTTTTTTACTTCATGGGCAATCCTGCGAGCAACTTCACGCCACGCTACCATTCGCTGCGCTTTCTCCAGGTCAGTCAAATCATCAAAGACCATAACTATACCCATATGGTGTCCGGAATTATCTTTGAGTTCATTAACATGTATCATAAAACTCCGAGGTCTTCCATCTATTGTAAGTTTTAAAGGAAGCTCGACATGATCATCATGATAACTGGTAAGATTTTCTATCAGTTCTATTGCAGCGCCAAGATATCGTCCTTTTAACAGCTTTTTATAGCTTTTGTTTAATATATCCCCGGATTTAAGATTCAGCATCTTTTCAGCAGACTTGTTAATTGTAGTAATAAATCCATTGGCCCCCAGAGTTATTACACCAGCAGAAACATTCTTTAAGACAATTTCCATATACTGCCGTCTTTCTTCAATTTCCACATTCTGCTCACGAAGCATTCGTGCAGAAAGTTCCAGTTGTTCTCTGCTGCTTCTGAGATCCCTTGTCATCTTATTAAATGAATCAACAAGACTTCCTATTTCATCATCAGCTACGGCACCTATGTTTACACTTAAATCTCCTTCCGCAACCCTTCGGGTGCCTTCAGCGAGCTCCATAATTGGTATTGTAATTGTCTTTGCCAGATAAAAACCAAACCATACTGCACAAAAGACAACAAGCAACGCCACTATTGAAAGATTTATATAATAAGTAACCTGAATAGGTCCTTTTAATAATTTTATCTGCTGGTA
Organism: Deltaproteobacteria bacterium; assembly: GCA_049190315.1. Lineage (GTDB taxonomy): Bacteria > Desulfobacterota > Desulfobacteria > Desulfobacterales > ETH-SRB1 > B13-G4. Next base: position 3,946 of record JAIVWD010000154.1, read on the forward strand.
TTCCTCGAAACCTCTTGAAATAGAAGCCATGTTTTCTGAAAGATCCGAAGGAATAAGAATATTCAATACAACAAATGCCTCAGCATCTTTATGTTTGACTCCAAAAGGGACTGTCCCGATAGTTCTTATTAACTCACCCGTATTAATGTTTTCAAAAACCGATATTACTTTTTTTGACTCAAAGTCTTTCTGCAGGTTATCTGCTGAAACAAGACTAAGATGTTCATCCTCTGGTCCCTGGACTATGGCAAATGTAGTACGTTCTGAATTTGTGTTATAAACTTCTACAGCATGGAAATTGAATGCCCGTTGGACTACCTGGATGTAATGGGAAAGAGAACTTCTATTTTTAGGATCTAAAAATTGCTTGGTCTTAATCTGGTATGATATTTTTTCCATGAAAAACTGATTATTTTCCTCTGCATGTTTATAAACACTTCTTCCAACAAGCAGTGAATTTTCAAGAGCATGCTCGACAGGTACGTCAAACCAGAACTCAATGCTGGTTGTAATAAAATTGATCGAAAAGAAAAACAAAACAATGGTCGGCAGAAGGGTAAGGGCTATAAATGCAACAACAAGCCTTGTGCGGAGCTTTGCTCCCATGACTTTACGCTTTCTATCAAAAAAAAGCTTTACCAGATTCCTGAATACAAGAAATATCAATAAGATAAGTAATAGCAAATTGATATTGATCAGAATGAACATAAGGATTGTGTTGGAAATTGGGATATCAGCTCCAAAATGAATAATCCTGCTTTCAGCAAAAGTCAAAACCGCTACGACAGCGATTATGGCGACAATCAAAATGCCTTCTCTTTTACGCCTTTTTCTTTCATCTTCTGAAATAAAGGATTTAAGCTTTTTAAATCTGTTCTTACTCATAATAATTTTGGAAAGAATTGTATTTGTTCTAGTAGATGAAATCCGTTGTATGCCAATCGGTTTTAAAGTCCTTTAGTGAAACATAATGCAGATAAAAAGGAAGGGTAAGTTTGCCACGCTCGGCTTTAGCTCTAATTTGATATTTCCCGCCTTTTTTTAGTTTGGCAAGCGGAACAATTTTTAAGCTATCAACTTGTGCCATCAACTTCTGAGCCTCTTCGAAAGATTTTGTTACAAAATGTTCTCCGCTTTCTGATGAACGCGTTATAATAAATTCTTTTTTTAAATTATCATATTTAATTGTATGAGTTGTAGTTATATCGGCTATTTTATTATCAAACCAAAAATTCTTAACTTGATAAAGACAGGTAAAAAACGTAAAAGTTGCCGGCACTCCGTTTAAGATGGCTTTTTTCGTGTCATCTCTAAAAGCCCCCTCAACATTTAAATAAAGAAGAAGATGGTCGCGTGTATTTGTTACTGTCATGTTGGCTATTCTTGCATTCTGATCCTGAGCAAAAGCCAAATTTTGCAACATGAAAATTATAGCAAAGAAAATAATCCAGGTTTTTCGATTAATTAATGTAAGCATATATGTAACTACTCAAGTTCACGGTTTGCGGTTCACGGTTTACGGTTGGTTGTATGGAACCGTGAACCTAAGTAGTTACAATATAGAATGCTCAATTAAATGGCAAGTGATTTTGATTCATTAATATCATGGATTATGCGTGTTTCCCATGACTTCTTGTTTTCGAAGAATTTTTTCAGAAAAGCATGATTGAAGGAATGGCCGGATTTGTTTACTATAACATGGCCTAAAACCGGCATGCCAAGAAGAGAAAAATCGCCTATGCAGTCGAGAATTTTATGTCTTACGAACTCATCCGGAAAGCGTAAACCATCTTTGTTTAATATGCCTTTTTCGTCAAGCACTATGACATTATCCAGCGAACCTCCACGCGCAAAGCCATACTTTTTCAAGTATTCAATTTCTTGAAGAAAACCAAAAGTTCTGGCTCTGCATATTTCTTTTTCAAAAACCTGATCCGACACATCTATGGAATATGATTGTTCTCTTATTAGCGGATGATCATAATATATTGTACATGTGATTTTAAATTTTGATGCCGGATAGATACCAACGAATTTTCCATCTTCTTTAAGTTCAATGGGCTCCTTTACAATAAAAAAATACTTTGGGCCAAGCTGTTCCTCTATTCCTGCGGTTTTTATATATGAAATAAAAGGGCCGGCGCTTCCATCCATTATTGGGAGTTCATAGGCATCGAGTTCAACAATTGCATTATCAATTGAAAAGCCGGCAAAACTGGCCATAAGATGCTCTATTGTTGAGACAATAAAACCATCATAACCTATGACCGTTGCAAGACTTGTATCCACAACCATATTAAAATGAGCGGAAACGCTTGGTTTATCAGTGAGATCAGTTCTCACAAATTTAATTCCATGATTAACAGGTGCCGGCTTAATTGTCAGATTAACTTTTTTCCCTGAGTGTACACCCACACCTGAAAAACTGACTGGCTTTGAAATCGTTCTTTGTCGAAAATGCATCAATTATAGATATCTCCAAAAAATTATCGCCCTTTGGGCGAGCTATTAATAAGCTAATAAGCTATTGAGCTGTTGAGCTGTTAAGCTATTAAGCTGTTGAGCTGTTAAGCTATTGAGCTATTGAGCTTATCAGCTTACCAGCTTATCAGCTTACCAGCTTATCAGCTTACCGGCTTATCAGCTTATCAGCTTATCAGCACTATCGAGTTTATCATAAAGCAGATCAACATGATTTTTTAAATTTTGTCTTATTACAGACAGTTCCGGAGCCATTGGATTATATGTATTAACTATGGAATTACATAGTTCCAGCAAATCTGTTTTTGAAAAGCTTGAAATATAGTTTATGAAATCAGATGCAGGGGTATCTGGAATTAAATTATTGCAAGATAGTTGGGACAGACCCTTTAAAAAGCCTTTTAGTGTTCCCTCAACGGCAATATTATCAGACCAGACTATTTCTCCAACGCCATCAAGCCTGTCAAGGCGGTTTCTTATTGAAAGATTAAGAAAAAATACAAGCATAGCTTCAAGCATTAAATAGATGTCGCTATCTGTGTTATTTTTTGCGGTTTCATTTTTATTTTCAAGCATTGGCGCATATTGCCTGACTGTAATAAGCTTCATTTCCATATTGTTTTTTTGAAGTTTTATGACAAAATCTCCTGCCGCATGATGCCATGGAAATATTTGCTCAAAAGTCTCAGCATTATAGTAGCAGGTCAAAATCATGGCTACCTGGCTGTATAGTTCCAGAGTTTCATCATCTGAAAGCAAAAAGTTTCCTTTTTCATGGTCCCATACAACTATTTTTATACTTGAATCTGTTTTAGCTTGTTTATATTTATTTTGGGAAATATGAAATTCATTAAAACCTTCGAACCATTCCCCCAAAAACATGCTGATTTCAGCGTTTTTATTTTTTATACATATTTCACCCCGGCTATAAACTTTTGGAATAAATGAAAACGAAAACTCATTATTGAGTTTATTTAGAATCTCGAACTCCCTTTTAATAAAACCTTTGCCTGCACTTGATATGGCAGCGTTTAATACAAAAAGGATTCTTGATCCATTAATAAAGGTTTCAATCCTTGCGGGATGGTAAAATTCTCCATGTTTTTCCAAATAGATACGTATTTCTTGTATTTCTTCGGGCTTTATATTTTGATTTAAATGTTGAGAGATTGCAGAAGTAATAGATTTAAATTCGTCTTTTTCCAAAAAAGAGCGGACAGCATAAAAATAATCTCCATAAGTTACAGAAATCCCTTCAGCTTTCTGCGGCTTTTTAATGCTTATTGGAATTGGTAAGGACCAGATGTCGGTTTTTTCATCTATAAAGTATTTTTTACTTTGAAGATAGTACTTGAATTGAGGGGGCGAAACTTGAGTTAACATATAGTAACTTTGGGCATGATAAAAAATTGATGATTGTTGATTGGTAACTTCTCAATAAGTTCCGGCAACTTTTTAAAAATTTTTATCGTCATTCTCGCGAAGGCGGGAATCCAGTGCTTTTTCGGATTTTCTGGATTCCCGTTTTCACGGGAATGACGTTTGGTGCCAAAACT
>JAIVWD010000155.1:0-7965 GCA_049190315.1 Deltaproteobacteria bacterium
AAGATTGCTCCTTTTAAAGAAGCCATGAAAAAAAACATCGCTCAGGCAATAGAAGTTGAACCTGCCCGTATTAATATCAAAGCTACCACAACTGAAGGCCTCGGTATGATTGGGGAAGGGGAGGGAATCGGGGCTATGTGTATAGTTTTGATTAATTAAAGTGAGCTAAAGTGCCTAAAAAAAATAAGTGCCTAAAGTGCCTAAAGTATGTTAAAGTGCCTAAAGTTAAGGAATTCTGCTATTTTATATAGTTTCCTTAAGCCATCAATGCGCAAGGAGGGATAACTTTTGCAGTATTGGGTTATCAATCAGCACGCCGAAGGCGTACCTCAACTTTAGGCATTTTTAGCTCACTTTAGGCACTCAAAATTTGGATAACTGAGTATGACAATTCGCATATATAATACATTAAATAGAAAAAAAGAAATTTTTGAACCTGTGAAACAGGGCAGGGTGGGCATGTACGTTTGCGGCCCGACTGTTTATGATTCATGTCATATCGGACATGCAAGGTCCATATTAACATTTGACGTGATTGCAAGATATTTAAAGGCAAGCGGTTTTGAAGTAACTTATGTTAGAAATTTTACTGATATTGACGATAAAATAATTAATCGGGCAAATCAGTTAGGTATTGATTGCAAAGCACTTGCTGAAAAATACATAAATGAATTTTACGAAGACATGGATGCTCTGAATGTTGAAAGACCCACAATCGAACCAAGGGCCACGGAACATATTCCTCAGATTATAAAAGTCATTGAAATGCTTATAGATAAAAACCTGGCGTATCAGGTCGACGGCGATATATTTTTTGCAATAGAAGCATTTAAAGATTATGGCAAACTTTCCGGACGTAAGCTTGAAGATATGGAAGCCGGCGCCAGAGTAGATATCGACGAAAGAAAACACAACCCTTTTGATTTTGCTTTATGGAAATCGGCCAAGCCTGGAGAGCCTGCGTGGGACAGCCCGTGGGGTAAGGGGAGGCCGGGATGGCATATTGAATGTTCGGCAATGAGCACCGAATATCTGGGTGAAACCTTTGATATCCATGGCGGAGGAAAAGATCTTATCTTTCCGCATCACGAAAATGAAATTGCGCAGTCAGAAGGAGCATTTGGCAAGCCTTTTGCCAGATTCTGGATTCACAACGGCTTTGTAAATATAAACCAGGAAAAAATGTCAAAATCACTTGGCAACTTTTTGATGATAAAGGATATATTAAAATCCTTTCATCCTGAGGTTGTAAGACTGTTTCTCCTTTCCAGCCATTACAGAAGCCCCATTGATTTTACAGATAAAGCAATGGATGAGGCAAGTGCCGGCCTTGACAAGATTTATGCGCTGCTTGAGCGCGTTGAAGAAAAGAAAGAACTTTTAGAAATAAATAATGTTGAGCCTGGTAATTATTACAAGCAGTTTTGCGAGGCAATGGATGACGATTTCAATACTGCCCGAGGCATTGGAGTGCTTTTTGAAGCTGTTCGAAATATAAATCGCCTGTTAGATGAAAATAAAGAAGGATTATCTCAAGACGCAATAAAAGATATAATTTCATGTAAATCAGATATCCTGAAAATCGGCGGCATATTAGGCATTCTTTATGAATCACCTGAAGCCTATTTTAAGGAAAAGAAATCTAAGGGTCTGGAAAAAAAGTCAATTGATCCTGCTCTTATTGAAAAAATGATTAAAGATCGAACAGATGCCAGAAAGGCAAAAAACTGGGAAAAGGCGGATCAGATCAGAAAAGAGCTCGCAGAGATGAACATAATTATTGAAGACCGGCCGGAGGGTACGGTTTGGAAGTTGAAGGGAGGTTTTTAATATGCCTTTAGTTGAATTTAAAGAGAAAAATAGCACAACTATTAAATCACGAACTCTAAGCAATGTTCAAATGGAACTTATAAAATTGTATTCTACGGATTTGGAGTACGATGATTTAATGGAAGTAAAAAAAATTTTGGCTAATCATTTTGCTCAAAAAGCAATTAATGAAGCTGACAATATCTGGGATCAAAAGGAAATGTCAGCAGATACTATGGAAGATTGGCTGAATGAAAACTAATCGAAGGTTTGTTATTGACACAAATGTTTTATTGGTTTCAATCTCCAGTAAGTCACAGTATCATTGGATATTTCAAGGATTAATTCATCATGAATTCGAGCTCGCCATCACAACAGATATCCTTTCAGAATATGAGGAGATTATTTCGGATAAGTATTCCGCCACTGTAGCCCGGAATGTTATCCGGACCCTTCTTCTGCTTCCCAATGTGATTCAAGTTAATGTATACTACAATTGGAATCTAATACAAAATGACAGGGATGATGATAAATTCGTAGATTGTGCCATAGCATCAAATGCAGATGCGATAATTACCCATGATAAGCATTTCAGTATTCTTGAAAATATTTCTTTTCCCTCTGTAAAAATCATGGATGTATCTGAATTCAAAACTTTATGTCTTCCTTTAACCTGACATCAAATTTCACACCAAAGGGGGATCAGCCTTATGCAATAGAATCTTTAAGCAAAGGTGTTTTATCCGGAAAAAAGCACCAGGTTCTTCTGGGTGTTACAGGATCCGGCAAGACATTTACAATTGCTCACGTTATTGCAAAAGTTGAAAAACCAACCATAGTCTTAGCTCCAAACAAAACATTAGCCGCACAACTGTACAGCGAGTTCAAGGAACTGTTCCCGGAAAATGCTGTTGAATATTTTGTAAGTTACTATGACTACTACCAGCCTGAAGCATATATCCCTGCCAGCGATACCTATATACAAAAAGACTCCTCAATAAACGACATGATTGATAAACTTCGCCATTCCGCGACAAGATCCGTTCTTTCACGACGGGATGTTATTGTGGTGGCAAGTGTATCCTGCATATTTGGACTTGGCGCTCCTGAAGAATATCTTGCAATGAGAATTAATCTTGAAACAGGTACTGAACTATCCCGCGATAAACTTATTTCAGATCTTGTTGCCATTCATTATGACCGTAATGATCTTGACTTCCACAGAGGAGTATTCAGGGTAAGGGGTGACAGGGTGGAAATTTTTCCATCTTATGAAGAAGATTTAGCAGTAAGGATAGATTTTTTCGGGGATCAGATCGAAAACATATCAGAAATTGATTCGTTAAAAGGTAATGTGATTAATTGCATTAAAAATATATCTATCTATCCGGCAAGCCATTATGTCAGTAAAAAAAATATTTTAAAAAGAGCAACCAAATCGATCATCGTGGAACTTAAAGACAGAATTGAATATTTCAGGCATGAAAACAAGCTGATAGAAGCACAGCGGATAGAAGAAAGAACCAATTTCGATCTTGAAATGATGCAGGAGCTTGGATACTGCAATGGAATTGAAAATTATTCAAGACATTTTACAGGAAGAAAGCAGGGAGAACCTCCGCCCACGCTTTTAGATTATTTCCCGGATGATTTTCTTGTATGCATTGACGAAAGCCATATCGCTGTCCCACAGGTTCGAGCTATGTACGCGGGTGACAGGTCTCGCAAGGAAACACTTATCGAGTATGGATTCAGGCTGCCGTCAGCTCTGGATAACCGTCCTCTAAAGTTTGAAGAATTTGAGACAAAAATATCCCAGGCGATTTATCTTTCAGCAACTCCTGCTGAATATGAACTCAAAAAAGGAGAACATGCTCCTGTCGAACAGATTGTAAGGCCCACAGGTCTTATTGATCCTGCAATTGATGTGCGGAAAGCAGAGAATCAGGTTGATGATCTATATGATGAAATTATTAAGCGCGATAAGTTGAATGAGAGAGTACTGGTAACTACCCTTACGAAACGTATGGCGGAAAATCTTACTGAATATTATGCTGATCTGGGAATTAAAGTACGTTATCTTCACGCTGACATCAATACAATAGAACGAATGGAAATCATAAGGGATCTCAGAATGGGCGAGTTTCAGGTGCTTGTTGGAATAAACCTGCTGCGTGAGGGCCTGGACATACCCGAGGTTTCACTTGTGGCAATACTGGATGCTGATAAAGAAGGATTTTTACGTTCAGCCAGATCACTTGTTCAGACATGTGGACGTGCTTCCAGAAATGTCGGCGGTATGGTAATAATGTATGCCGACCATGTTACAAAATCAATGAAACAGGCAATAGATGAAACAAACAGGCGCAGGGAAATACAACAGGATTACAATCAAAAATACGATATTATCCCGACAACAATAAAAAAGAATATAACATCTATATTTGAGACCGTTTATGAAACCGATCATGAACAGGTTGATAATGTATCAGAAACACTTGCAGAGTATGGAGCTGCTGATAATCTGGATGATATTATAAAAGCCATGGAAGATGAAATGAATCAGGCGGCAAGAGAACTTGCATTTGAAAAAGCCGCAGAGCTGAGAGACCAGATTAAGGCGCTTAAAAAAATAATGCTTTATTAAAAAAAGTGCCTAAAATGCCTAAAGTGCACTAAAGTGCCTAAAGTTGTGGAATTCTGTCAATTTTATATGAATTAATGGAGCGAAGCGACACCTTAACTTTAGGCACTTTAGGCATTTTAGCTCACTTTAGGCACTTAACCATGACAATGAGTTTGAACGACAAATTATCCGGCACGCCCAATGATCCTGGCGTCTATCTTATGAAGGATGCTGAAGGAAAAGTTATTTATGTGGGCAAGGCCAAAAACCTTAAAAAAAGGCTTTCCTCATATTTCAAACAATCCGGCCGGAAAGAATCCAGACAGATAAATTTGAAAACAAGGGTTCTGGTTAAAAAAGTTTCAAGTTTTGATACAATTATAACAAGAACCGAAAAAGAAGCGCTTATCCTCGAATCGAATCTTATCAAACAATACAGGCCAAGGTATAACGTGATCCTGAAGGATGACAAAAGATATCCTTCGCTGCGTCTGGATATAAAAAGTCAGTATCCAGGCCTGAATATTGTTAGAAAGATAGAAAAAAACGGTGCGCAGTACTTCGGCCCTTTTTCATCTTCCCAGGCTGTTCGACAGACCTTAAAAATAATCCACAAGACATTCAAACTTCGCAAATGTAAAACAAAAGAACTTAAAAAAAGGTCCCGGGCATGCCTTAACTATCAAATAGACACATGTCTCGCGCCATGCTGTCTGGATGTTGATGACAAAACTTATAATGAAATTGTTAAAGAAGTTGTTCTGTTTTTAAAAGGGAGGACTCCTGAGCTTATTAAAAAAATAAAAAAACAGATGACATCTGCAGCAAGAGATCAGGACTATGAAAAAGCTGCAGTGCTCAGAGACAAGATTTTTGCACTTGAAAAAATTCTTGAAAAACAGGTTGCAGTAACTACTGACTTTAAAGACAGAGATGTAATTGCCATTGCTGATTCACCTGAAATTTTACTCATAGCTCTGCTTTTCGTCCGTGGCGGATATCTTTTGGGGAAAATGCGTTTCAGTTTTACAAAAACCATGTCAACAAAAGCAGAAATGGTTAGTGCATTTATCAGGCAGTATTATGAAAAAACACATTTTATTCCCCAGGAGATCCTTGTCCCGATCCCCTTAGAAGATACTTGCGTGCTTGAAGACTTGTTAACTGCCATAAATCAAAAGAAAGTCAGGATCCTGTATCCCAGAAGAGGGGAAAAGGCCCAACTTGTTAAGATGGCGGCACATAATGCACAAAACAGTCTAAAAGATCTGACAGCTTCTACTGATGCTGCAATTGACATTTCCGTCAGACTTCAAAAAAGGCTCAGAATGGACAAAATGCCGGAACGTATAGAATGCTTTGACAACTCCAATATATCCGGGACAGAGCCTGTGGCAGGTATGGTAGTTTTTGAAAACGGCAAACCCAATAAATCCTTATATCGTAAATACAAAATAAAAACAGTTGATAAACAAAATGACTATGCATACATGGCTGAAATACTTGCCAGACGATATGGCAAAGGAGAAAAATCAAAGCCTTATCCTGATCTGCTTGTAGTAGACGGCGGCAAGGGGCATCTGAATATTGCTTTATCAATTATAAAAAAATTTAAACTTGAAAAAAACTTTGAAATAATAGCCTTAGCAAAAAAAGATGTAACCAGGGGAGAGACAAACGATAAGGTTTATCAACCGGGCAGGGCAAACCCTGTTAACTTCGGCAGGGAAGGGGATCTCCTTCTATTTTTACAAAAAATAAGGGATGAAGCTCACCGCTTTGCGATTTCTTTTCATCGTAAACGTAGAGACAAAAAATCTATACATTCTGTTTTTGATACTGTTCCCGGTATAGGCAAAAAAAGGAAAGAAATACTTCTTAAACATTTCGGAAGTATTGATAATATACGTAAGGCAACACTTGAAGAACTTGAATCTCTGCCGGGAATAAGTCGTAAGATAGCGGAAGAAATAAAAAGAATTGAATAGTGAAAATTGAATAGTGAAAATTTAAGGAATTCTGTCAATTTTATATGGTTCTTCGTGGATTAATGTGAAATTCACGATGAGTTTTTTATATGAATTGATGGAGCGAAGCGATACCACAAATTTTCAATATTCACTTTTCACTTTTCAATCTTCAATACAAGTTCTTTAACCGCATCAGCCGATCTTTTAAGAGCTGCGTTTTCTTCATCAGTAAGTTTAATCTGTATAATTTCTTCTATGCCGTTTGAGCCTAATTTTACAGGGACCCCTATAAAAAGATCGTTTATTCCATACTCGCCTTCAAGATATGCTGCACATGGAAGAATCTTCTTTTTGTCCTTAAGAACAGCTTCAGCCATTTCTACAGCCGCAGATGCGGGAGCATAGTAGGCGCTTCCTGTTTTTAAAAGCCCTACAATTTCAGCCCCGCCCTTCCTGGTTCTTTCAATTAGAACATCAATTCTTTCCTTTGAAATCAATTCAGTAACAGGTATTCCAGCAACAGTTGAATAGCGCGGCAAGGGTACCATTGTATCGCCATGTCCGCCTAAAACAAATGCGTGCGTATTTTCAACAGAGACATTAAGTTCCATAGATATAAAAGCCCTGAACCTGGCCGAGTCTAATACTCCGGCCATGCCGATTACTCTATTCCTGGGGAAATTGCTTGCCTTATAAGCAACATGACACATAGCATCAAGAGGGTTGCTGACAATAATAAGGACGGCATCAGGGGAAAATCGTGCTATCTGTTCAGTGACGCTTTTCATAATCTTTGTATTGGTGTTTAAAAGATCATCACGACTCATTCCAGGTTTTCTTGCTACGCCTGCTGTAATGATAACAACATCGGACTTTTCTGAAGCCTCATAATTATTGCTGCCAATAAGACCGGCATCATGTTTTTCAATCGGCGCTGCCTCCGCAAGGTCAAGAGCTTTTCCCTGAGGCACACCTTCAATAATATCAATCAGTACGACATCGCATAGTTCTTTTTCAGCCAGACGCTGCGCTGTAGTAGCTCCCACATTGCCTGCTCCGACCACGGTTACTTTCTTATCCATAAATTCTCCTTAATGCCCTTCGGGCGAGCTGTTAGTTGTTAGCTGATAGCTGTTAGCTTTCATTTTGTCAATACATTTAGGTAACTGTTCATGGGTTCAGAGGTTCAGGGTTAGTGAAGGTTAACAAATCCATAAATTCTCATCATTGACATTAATTACAATATCGGGATATTAATCTGTTGTAACACTTTAGCCCTTTGAAAAAAAATTCTGACAGGATAACAGGATAAACAAGATTTTGTTTCAAGTGAACAAACAATGTTAAGTCTCACTTTAGCTATCCAGTAAATCATAAAAAATCATATCCTGAGAAGGAATTTTGATGAGAATTTACAGGATAAGTTTTGATGTTTTTAATCCTGAATATCCTGTTAATCCTGTCAAAAAAGTCTCTTTGAAAGACCTAAATTGTTACTAACGGGGAGCGGGTAAGATGAAAGGAATTATCGACTCTACATTGAGGGACGGTGAGCAGGCG
>JAIVWD010000156.1:0-1266 GCA_049190315.1 Deltaproteobacteria bacterium
AGTATCCTGCGAGCTGCTCTTCAGATCGGTTAATGGCTCATGCAGGAGATATTGTGCATCTAACAAAAATTTAACACCGCCTTAATAACACTGTAACATTAGGGTGGGATAAGGCATTATTTTCAATTACTCGTGCGCTAAAAGATAATAAATTGAAAGAGATACTTTTTATAATTTTTGCGATTCTTTTTATAGTGGGTTTAATCGTCTTCAGGCTTAGATTCATCAAAGATCGAAATCCTAATGCCGAGCTGTTGAATGATCTATTAAGATGGATGAGCACAAATGAAAAAGATAGAATTTCAAAATGATAGAGATGAAACCATTAACGATTTGACGCGTGTAATTCAGGACCGTTGGTAAAAATCCCCTTTTACAAAAGGGAGGTTAGAGGGGGTACTGTGTTCATTCAACCAACAGTCTTGAATTACACACCTATTTGACGAATTGCGGATTATGAAAAAGAAACGTGTACTGGTTATCGGGCATCGTGACCCGGACAGTGATGCGTTCTGTTCCGCTATAGGGTATGCCTACTTTAAGAACTACCTTGATAAAAGCCGGTTGTATGTCCCTTGCCGGGCCGGAGCATTGAATGAGGAGACAGCTTTGGTTCTTGAAAGATTTAATCCGGAGATACCCATACAATTTTTGAATATGACAAAAATTTAACGCTAATCTGACAAAACCCTAACATTAGCGTGCGATAAGAGGTTAGATTCAATTGTTTGTGTGTGTAATGACGGATAATAGGAGATAGGAGATACCAAAACTCTTAACAAGTGAGGATAAATATGGACTATTACATACATAACGTCCCAGGCAGGTTGAGGTTGAGGACACCGTTGGTAAAGGGAAACAGGGCATCGGCAAAGCACGTTGAAGGGCTTGTAAAGCAGTTAAGAGGTGTAGATTCAGCCGATGTTAACACTATCACCGGCAGCGTTGTAGTCCATTATTGCCAGAAAACCATTAGCTCTGATGTCATTTTGAGCGCTCTTGAAAATGAGGGGCTTTTTGACAGTGCAAAGGTCGTCTCCCACGACCAGTACATTCATAAATCGGCTTCAAAAGCAGGGCAAGTGATCGGAAAGTTCCTGTTCGGAGCCCTTGTGGAAAAGGCCATTGAAAATGCAGGGCTGGCACTTGTAAGGGCCATGATATAAACAAAACCATTCGGCCATTCGACTCCGACTCCGTCTGAGGTGACAGTGCTAAGGGTTCGCTCAAAAACAAGTTCGCGTTTTCGCGCGAGCCCCAAGTCCG
>JAIVWD010000156.1:1276-7950 GCA_049190315.1 Deltaproteobacteria bacterium
GGATAAAGAGAGAGCTTTGCATAACTTATGATGGGATCAAAGGAGAGATACAAAATGGGATTTTTAGGTAATGCAGTAAAGGGGACGGTTTTGACAGGCCTTGCCATAGGGATAGGCGTGGCAGTGCTTGCGCCTGTAGTTCTTCCTGTTTTGGCCGGAGTCGCAAAGCCCCTGGCCAAGGCTGCCATGAAGAGCGGTCTCCTCCTGTATAACAAAGGCAAGGAAGTATTAGCTGAAGCAGGAGAAGTGACCGAGGATTTGTGGGCAGAGGCCAAAACTGAGGCCGAGGCTGAAATGGAGGAGGAAGGAGGGGCCACGACTCTTGATAATACAGAGGAGGTAAAATCAGGTGGTCAAACTTCCTGAAGCCAGGATTACCCACATCATTTCCGGAAGACTGAGAATCAAAATACCTTCGAAAAAGGGCAACACCAGCTATTTCGAATCCCTGGAGCGGAAGTTCTCCGACTGTGACAAGGTTCAAAAGGTTGAGGCAAGCGCAGTAACTGCCGGTGTGCTGCTTCTTCATGATGCCGATATAAAGAATATTTCGAAGTTTGCAAAGGAAAACCGGCTATTTGTGATAGAGAGCCGGCGGCCTGAACAGATGGTACTCATAAAGAGGATAAGGAATGGCGTTGAGGATTTGAACAGACGCGCAACAAGGTTTACCGGTGGTGAACTGGACCTGCCCGGTGCAGTTTTTGTGTCTCTGCTCTCCTTGAGTATCTACCAGATAGCAAAGGGCAATTTCTTCGCTCCTGCCTGGTACACATCGCTCTGGTATGCAGTCAATATGGTTTTTAAGTCTTCAGATAACAATTAATTAGTGCCTGAACGGAAACTATCCAAAGTTGTCATTTCGAGTAGAGCGAAAAATATTATGACACTAAAAATAGAAATTGGAAAATAGAAATTGGAAATTTGGCCTTCATGCTTTTGTACTGTTGATGAGCGCATTCGATTTTGAGCAGAGTTTCATCTTTCCCAAATTTCTAATTTCTAATTTCAAGTCGTAAACGGTTACAAGATTTCTCCCTTCGGTCGAAATGACAAAAAGAGGGGGTTTTCGTTCAGACACTATCTATCAAATTCATCTTTACAAGTCAAAAAAAAGGATGCGAAACTTGAATTATATAAAAACCCAGATGGCGCTTGTTAAGTGTTTTTGAATTTGATATTTAGCCGGAAATTACACGATTTCAAACCAACTAAAAAATTGAGCATAGGTCTTATGAAAAAAGTATTGGTAACCGGCGCCACGGGACAGATCGGTTCTGAATTAACCCTCTTGTTGCGCGAAAACCTTGGCAGCACCGGCGTTATTGCGGCAGGTCATATCAAAAAACCAGACCCGGCTTTGCGCGAATCAGGCCCCTTTCACTATATCGACTGCACCCGGATCAATACCATCGCCGAACTGGTCAAAAAATACAAGGTCGATACGATATACCACCTTGCCTCCGTGCTTTCGGCCAGCGCTGAAAAAAATCCCCAACTGGGCTGGCAGGTAAACGTAAACGGGCTTTACAATGTCCTGGAAGTAGCGCGGGAATACGGCTGCGCAGTGTTTACCCCCAGTTCCATCGCTATCTTCGGACCCTCAACACCCTTGCAAAACACCCCGCAAGACACGGTTCAACGTCCTACCACCATCTATGGGGTCACCAAGGTCGCGGGTGAGCTGCTCTGCGATTATTATTTCAAACGATTTGGAGTGGACACCCGCGGGGTACGCTATCCAGGATTGATTTCCTATAAGACGCCACCGGGCGGTGGCACCACTGACTATGCTGTGGAGATCTATTTTGAGGCGGTCAAACATAAAAAATACACCTGCTATCTGAAAGCAGAGACGTATCTGGACATGATGTATATGCCGGATGCGCTGAAAGCAGCCATCGAGATTATGGAAGCAGATCCAGGCAGACTCAAGCATCGTAATGCATTTAACGTCACGGCCATGTCCGTTGCCCCGGAAACCATTGCTGCTGAAATCAAAAAACTGATACCTGATTTCACCATTGCGTATCAAATCGACCCGCTGCGCCAGGCAATCGCCGACTCCTGGCCGGACAGTATGGATGATAGTGCGTCCCGGCAAGAATGGGGCTGGAAACCGGAATACGATCTGCAAGCAATGACACTGGATATGATCCAAAATATATATAAAACATTGGGGAGTACATCATGACAATCACACCCTTAGAAGATCTGCTGCAACAAAAACTCGATGAACTAAAAGCAACCGGTCTGCGCAAAGGCAGGGAAAAGGTGATTACCGGTATCAAGCCTGCTGAAGGCAAAAACGGTCCGCGCTGCTTTCTCGCAGGGTATGGAGAAAAAGCGTTTTTGAAGTTGAATTCCAATTCCTATCTTGGATTGTCTTTAAATACTGAAATCATTGCGGCCGAAGAAGCCGCTGTTAGACAATTCGGCACCGGTCCCGGCGCGGTGCGCTTTATCAGCGGCACTTACAGCCCCCATGTAGAACTTGAAAATAAACTGGCTGCCTTTCACCAGCGTGAGGCTGCCATGATCTTCAGCTCGGCCTATGCCGCCGTGATGGGCGTGATCACGCCGCTGATTGACAGCGAAACCATTATCATCAGTGATGAACTCAACCATAATTGTATAATCAATGCGATCCGGCTGGCCCGGCCCAAAGAAAAGCACATCTTTCGTCATCTTGACATGGCCGATATGGAAGAAAAAATCAAAAAGTCGCTGGGCAAAGGGCGCCGGGTACTCATTGTAACCGATGGTATTTTCAGCATGCGCGGAGACTGCGCACCATTAGACGCAATTAGCGCAATCGCCGCCCGGTATAAGCCGCAGTTTGAAGGCGGAATAAATATCCTTGCAGATGATTCTCACGGAGTCGGCGCCTTCGGTCAAACCGGCCGCGGAACCGAAGAATATACCGGAGCGCAGGGTATCGACATGATCGTGGCCACCCTGGGCAAAGCTCTGGGCGTAAACGGCGGCTATATCGTCTCCTCTGCAACCATTATCGAATATTTGCGAGAGACAGCGCCGTTTTATATCTATTCCAACCCCATCACGCCTGCAGAAGCCGGCGCGGCCATCAAGGCACTGGAAATAATAGACAGCGAACAGGGAAGACAATTATTGGAAAGACTGCGAAACCTGACCAGAAGATTTGAACAAGGGCTGGTGGACCTGGGCTACGAGATTATTGCAAGTGAGCACCCGATTGTGCCTTTGATGGTCAGGGATACGCAGAAGACATCGCAACTGGTCGAGTATTTGACTGCAAACGGCATCCTGGCTACAGGCTTGAATTATCCGGTCGTTCCTAAAGGCGACGAGGAAATCCGTTTTCAGCTTGCGGCCGATCATACCGAAAAGGATATCGATTACGTCCTTGAAGTGTTAAGGCGGTTCAATTACGCAAGCTCATAACTGACATGTACGGAGAATAACCCTTAACCTCTCCAGATATCCACCAATAATCTTCAAAAATTGTTTTTTTGTCACATCGCACAACGCCAAGCAGCAAGGCTTATTCAAACTGAACTGCTCCAAACATCTTTCCTAAAGAAATTTCTTTTTCCAAAACATTTTTTAGTTTTCTGCCACATTCTTCAGAACAAAATAAAAACATACAGTCCTTACCGTCCTTTTTGGCTTCTGAACCTTGAGCTGTTACCATCATATAAATAGGCTTTTCTTCAGAAACCAGACCTATCTGGATACAATGGCTTTCGTATTCAGATAAATCAACACCTGGTTTTAGCTTTGCGCCTGCGCCAAAAACTTCCATGTCGTCGCTGATATGCTTATGGCACCAAGCACATTTACTCATGGCTTCTTCATCCGGGATAATATTAAATTCCATGATATCCTCATGCTTCCATAAATATTTTTATTTCCTTTGTTCTGAATTCTCTCCAATCTCCAGTCGTGCCTTGTATTCCAAACCTATCCATGAGCCCCTATTCTTGACTGAAATGAGCGCCCGGAGGTGGTGTCTGCAGATCATTACAGTAAACTGATGCTTGATATCCCAACCATGACCCGCTCCACGCTTTACCAAGTGTATTGGCAAGAGTGTAGACGCTACCACTCTGACTTACCTTGTGTTATTACAAAATCTCACTGACCGCTTTTAATTTTTTCATGTCCTTGTCAAATGAAACAACGACCTTTTCAGGAGAAGAATGGGCGGCAAGAATACAATCTACGATATCAATATTGGTGCTGTTGTATTTTAGAAGCGCTTCGAGGATTTCTGATCTGTCGGAATTTACAATGCCGGAAAAATTCAGTATTCCGCTTAACTTTGTTGAAATTTCACTCTTGGGAATCTGATAATATTTTTCCATGACATAGATGCATTCAACAATAACCACATCAAATATCTCGGCCTTTTTTGTTCCTTCAGATATGTCTCCCATAAATGCTTTTGCTTTGGGGCTAAATTTGGGATGATCCCCTAATAAATACCTGAGAATAACGTTTGTATCAATCAGATAAACCTTCTCCTGCTGTTTCATTAGCGATTTCACCTTGTATTTTTTTTCTTATTTTTTTTAAAGGAACATATTCCTTTGCATATTTTTTCAGACTCCCGGCCAATTGTTCCGATTGCACTCCGGGAACACCTTTTAGCTTGATTTCGTTGTTTTCAACAAGAAACAAAACTGCGCCATCTTTTTCGATTTTTAATTTTTTCCTGATTGGTTTAGGGATCGTTATTTGCCCCTTCTTTGATATTTTTGCATACATTTTATATTTATCCCTCAAATTAATATATTCTTACTTTATAAAATAGTCCATCTTGTAAAATAATACAAGCATTAATGTTTATATCTATCTCCGCGATATCAAGTAATATTAAAAATAGAACTGATAATTGCTCCATTTGTTTCTGCGTAATCTGCGGATCAGAAAAACTTCGCCAGAATTTCGTCATTCACCAGTTTCCTATCAAACCCCTGCCCAAGAACCTTTATATTTCTGAAATCCTCCTGGCAGAAAGGAAACAGGTAAACGCTGTCTGTTTTTTCATCAATCAGGTCACGACATTTTTCCGATAGTTCATCAAAACGGTTTGATTCAAGCCTTCCTAAAAAAACGCTTTTTTGAACCCTGATAAGGCCGAATTTTTTGCATTCTTTGGCAACCTTTGTCCTTGGCTTATTTTCAACAATATCGTATATTATCCAGACAAGAACGGAACTCATGGATTTCCCTCGAAATTATTTTAAAAGTGAACGATAGTTATAAATTATCATGCGACTCGCCGTGCAAATGAACCGGAGAGACGGTGAAACGGTGAAACGGTGAAACGGAGAAACGGAGAAATGGAGAAATGGAGATTTATTCCCCCGATTCCCCGTTTCCCCCATTCTCCGCTTCTCCCTTCTCCGGTTCACCTATGCTCCGGCTCACCTATGCTCCGGCTCACCGCTTCCCCGGTTCTCCCATTCATTACTTTATGAGCCATTTGTCTGCATCAACAATCATTTTCACGATTTGCCCCATAATTTGATCATAAACCGCATCGAGTTCATTACAGACATCATTTTTTAAGTACCTGCATCTTCGCGCAAATTCGATCCACACTTGAGTCTCGCAGGCTTCACTTTCAGCATCACTGAGTTTTGCAATAAACGCCGCTCTATAGCGTCGCTTTCGCCACGCTTCGGCCAGATTTGCACAAACTGAGCGAGATGATCGCCTCATTTGATCAACCATGGAATATTTTTCTTCAGGTGGAAACTGCTTTGTCAGATGAAAAATTTTCATCGCCGCATCCATGGCATTCAGAAAAACCCGCAAATCCTTGTAACTTTTTATCCTCTCTCCCATTCCCCCTCTCTCCGCTTCTCCTATTCCCCGCTTCTCCGTTTCCCCCCTTCACCGTCTCCTATCTTCAAAACTCCTTAATCTCCAGCCATTCCGGCCTTTTTTCGCTTTCATCGGCAAGCAGAATATTTGCAAGCTTGTGGGCTTCGTGTTGCGGAATATACTTTCTTTTCACATTCTTTTTCTTGTATCTTATAGTCTCCTCCATATGATTGTTCATCGCATCAACAACAACCGGCTTCCCCTTGTCATTTAAAGAAACTGCATTATCAGTTGCATGAAAATACTCGTCTTTTATTTTTTTCCCTGTAAAAAGATATGCAGCGGTCTGTTCCGCATAAATTCTAAAAGGCTCGATAAGGTCAAACACCATGGATTTTTTGTTATAATTGTCAGTGTGAAGAAAGCCGACATAAGGATCAAGGCCGGCAAGTATGCAGGCTTTTTCAATCCTGGAGTAAAGAATCCCATAGCAGTAATTAAGAACGGCATTAAATGGATCTTCAGAAGGCTGCCGGGATCTTCCTTTGAAAATATATTTTTCCGGCATTATTTTGGACAAACACTGAAAATATGCCCTGCCTGCTGTGCCTTCAAATCCCATAATGCTGTTTCTGGCATCTTCAATTGTCCCGTCATGCATGGATATGCCTGAAAGAGCGCTCTCAATGATTTTGATCGGGCTTTCAAACAGATTTTCTCTGCCAGGTCTTGAATACATCAGTTTTTTTAGAAACCCGTTCTGGTTTTCAATTTTTTGCCTGATCATATCGATGACCAGTTCAAGCCCTTTTTTATCTTCTGCAATTTCCAGTTGTTTTCTGCGGATAAGCGCTGTG
>JAIVWD010000157.1:0-7949 GCA_049190315.1 Deltaproteobacteria bacterium
TTTTCTTCCTTCCCTGAGATTTTCATCTATCAGTTCCAACCATCCTCTACTACCATCACTGAAATCCGAATAGGGATCAGTGCCTTGAGCATTGCCACTCCATGGGTAGGCCTCCTGAGATTTTTGTTTACTTTCCTTATCTTTGAGAATTTGAAGTCCATTCTTCACATCGTAATAATCAGAAATATAATTTGAACTCATTTCCATTTTCGATAAAATATCATCAAAAATTGTTGGAACAAGGTGTTCGGGTGGATTGGTAACATCAATATGGATAGTCCCATGCAATTTCGCCTCCCTTCCTACGGATGGAACATCAGAAAGGGAGCGAATATAGAACATCTTAGACAGCGGAGCGGTCTTGCGTAAGACCCACGCCATGGCAGGACGATTCACATTATCAAACCATCCCACCGGTATATCCCACTGTTCTATGATTTGGCATTTCTTTAAAATCTTATGCCTGGTTGTTTTTACTAACTGCTGATCTAATACTGTTTCAGTAAGGATTATACCTATCAAACCACCCTCGGGAAGAATATCCAAACAATGATTTAGAATCAAAGCCGAGCGATCAAGCTGGTTTCGGGTCCTTGGTTTGTCTGTGTTTGACGCGCCCCCGCTTTTCCCCCCAAAGGGCGGATTTGCTACGATGATAGTTGGTGTTACTTTAATTTCCTTTGTCCATCTACGTCCAAAGTTTTCTTTTTCTGCGTCCAGATGAGTCACTTTCCAATTATTCTTATGAGGTGGATGAAACAGCCTCAAGGTCATACGCGTTATTTCGGCTGCAAATTGATCTCTGTCATTGCCAAATATGGAGCCGACAAGTTTTTGATGCCGTTCATTTTGAGGGATACTGAGATAAGCAGCATTCGCAAGTCGTTCGTAGCCTGCGGTTAAAAGGCTCCCCGATCCACAGGTTGGATCTGCCACAATGCGATTATTTGGAGGAAGCTCTTCTATAGGCATACGTCTCAAAAGTGTTTTCGCCAATATTGATGGCGTGTAGTGAATTCCCCATTGATCGCGAAGCTCTTTTGTAACGAAAGCTGATGCGTAGAACTTACCAACCATATCCAGACTTACCTGCGAAAAATCAAAAGCAGAGTGTAATCGTTTAAGAATAGGGTCGAGCTTTCCGGCAATCTCATTGGATATATCAAAGTAGCCGGGTAAAGAGTTTTTAGCAAACGACAAGAATGTTATCGCGCCCGAAGACAACGGCCAATTTTCTTTCAATCTGTCACGAAGAATTCGGGCGCCAAGTACTGAGATAGCAGCATTTATAACTCTTTGTTTATCTTTTTCAGTTATGGATGCTATAACTTCTCTGACTCCTTTCTCAAATCGATCAACAAGTTCTTTGTCGGCAATTTTAATTGCCTGTTTAATAAGATCAGGCGCAACATCAAACAACATGAGTTGTTCGGGAACCAACTTTGCTTTTTCCAAACGACGTGGCGTGAAAAATTGTTGCTTATCTCTAAGGTATTCTTCAAATCTGGAAAGGGGAATAATTTTGCTTTTTGCTTTTTCTCTCTTAAATGTGGCCGCATCCTTACATAAGCCAACTGCTCTCACCCTGGGTTCAGCCATGCCACGAATCTTTGTATATTCTGCAAGCACTATTACTGGTGTAGCCAATGCACGAAATGGAGAAATTTCTGAATCAAATTGAATTTTGTCGGCATTTTCGGTGCCTTTTACAGATATAACTGCTGTATCCGCATCTTGACGCAAGAAGCTTGAATAGGCCACCATGTCTGCATTGTGGGATTTTCCTCCCTCCCTGACAAAGCGTATATCACGGAGAAGCGTCTTTTCTTTTTCAGAGTATCCCACCTGTTGAAAAGCCGAGCTTATTGTGTTTCGGATGGAATCATCCAACTTTTCATGCCCAGTTTTATGTTCTGATAACTCTTGCATGGGATGTGCCTCTCTTTTTGAAATGCCGGTTTAATATATCTTGCGCATGTGATTGAGGCATGATTATCACAACCCGGTCAATTCAGCCGAATCAGAATAGGGGATAATTGCCCCTGCGCCCCTTCTCCGCCAGATTATTTCTCTGTGCGCAGCATCATACACCATTTGTTCTTCAGGGAAAGTCATTGCAATTTTTTTGATAACTCTTTTTTCTTCTTGAGTCAGAGGTTTCACCATTAACCCATCGGCGTTTTTTATTTCATCAATCAAATCCCGGTAGTTATTAAGCTGCGGGCCATATGGAAGAGCGGCATAGGTTGAGCCTGTCATGCTTTCCCCCAAATCCCTGAAAGCAACCATATCCGCATACCATAAGTACTTGGCAGCAAAGAGCATTTTGTCTCTTTTTTTCAAAATTCTTTTTCCAAGTACAGACTCAAATTGCCTAAAAACCAGCTTTATCCTTGGAATTGAAAATGTCCGGTTACCGGTATAATTATCACCGGGCATCTGTCCACGCGGTTAAAATATTATTATCTACGCCAGCTTCACCCTCGAAAGTGCCAACTGATGGATATTTTATATTATACTGTTCTAAAAATCTTTTATTTTTCTTTAGCATCAATTTTTCTAGAGGATCAATCGTAATAGAATCAACTCCATCATTATCATCAACGATAGCCTTGTGTATCGATGTTACCGCAAATTCCTTTCGATGGAGTTCGTTATCGGGATGAATCATAATTGCTCTTATTATGCAGGAATTAATTAGTGAAGAATACCACTGCTTAATTGGTAAGGTTGGCAAACTGCGTCTCCTGTAACGCTCCTGATATTATCCAGGAGAAGCCGGTCAGGATTCCGGTTTTTGACACGTCTGTCTATCCCCTGGAAGTTGGTGTAATTATAGCCTGGTTATGGTAGCTTTGCAAATCATGGAAAATGGTTGCGTATAGGTTGCAAAATATGGTAAAAAATAAGCAACTCTCAATGTATCGCTTCTAATAATATCAGATAGTTATAACCCATCCTGCAAACGGCGGATTTGACAACATTCACCATGATTTATTGAAGAGACTATAACCCAAGGCAGTAAGTTGGGATAAATCATATTTTGCTGAAGTTTAGTCGTCAAGTAAAAATAACTTATACATCTTGCTTGTCCTTTTGCTTGTTTTCTGTGTTCCGTCAAGGCTTACATAACTCGTTATGCGCGCCTTAACGCGCCTTGAAAACAAACAAAATTACGGCGCAATCCGTACAATTTATTTATACTCGGCTCCTTAGCGGATTTTTGACAAATCAATTTCATATTTTTTAATCTTATAGTGAATAGCTCTTCGGCTTATCCCCAGTAATTCGGCTGCATTCTTCTGTATTCCCTCTGCCTGTTTCAAAGCGCGGAGGATTGCATTACGCTCGGTTTCTTCAAGAGAAAAAGGTTTGTCTTTAGAAGAAGCACTGTAAGGAACCTCAGGCAAACCTGCAAGATAGAGGTCGCTGATACTTAACACTTCGTTCTTGCAAAGGACTACTCCAGCTTCCAGAGCATTTTTGAGCTCACGAATGTTACCAGGCCAGGGATAATTGCAAAGCCATTCAATGGTTTCGGTCGGTAGTTCGATTGTCTTATTTTCATAGCTTTCGCAAAACTTATCAACAAAATGACGGGCCAATAAAGGGATATCTTCCTTTCTATCCCGCAGCCGTGGAACTTTCAATGTAACAACGCGTAATCTGTAATAAAGATCCTCCCTGAACTTTCCTGCTTCAATATCTTCTAGTAAGTCCGAATTAGTTGCTGCAATAATTCTGCAATCAACAGGTATCTCTATCAGATCTCCTACTCTTCTTATCTTTTTATCCTCTAAAAACCGGAGAAGGCGTACCTGCATATCAGGGGATATATTTCCGACTTCATCTAAAAAAAGCGTACCATGATCTGCGGTTTTTATTAAACCCTTTTTGTCGCGTATGGCCTGTGTGAAAGCTCCCCGAACATGTCCGAAAAGTTCGCTCTCCAAAAGACCTGCCGGCGTTGAACCGCAATCAACTACAACAAAGGGGTGTTCTTTCCGAAGGCCTTGTTGATGTATTATACGGGCGATATGTTCCTTTCCTGACCCGCTTTCACCAAGGATTAGAACGTTAACATTACTTGCCGCTATTCGCTCAACAAGTCCATAAATTTCTTTCATAACAGAGCTTTTCCCAAAGTAGCGCTGCTTTGACTCACAAGGAATCTCGCCGGAGGCTGAACTCTTATAACCATTGTTTAAGATTTTACGAATTTTATTAATCAGATCGCGCCCATCGAAAGGTTTTTCCAAATAATCTACAGCTCCGGCTTTAACAGCGCAAACAGCATCGGGAATTGTCCCATAGGCAGTTAGAAAGATTAGAGGGAGTCCAGGCATAAGAGATCTGACATTTTCCAGCAAATCCATGCCGCCCATCCCCGGCATCTTCATATCCGAAATTATAAGATCAACCTTTTTATCCCTTAGTATCCCAAGAGCCTCCTGTACTCCGGAAGCCTTGCAAACCTGAAATCCTGATGAAGAAAGCCGGGCCTCAATTACTTCCAGGACATGAAGGTCATTATCTACTACTAAGATTGATTGCTGTGAATTCAAAATTTATTCCCTTTAACTTTGATGCACTCGTAAAAAGCCTCAAAATCGTCATGCCGGACTTGATCCGGCATCCATAACGCATTGATTTTACTGGATTCCGGCTTTCACCGGAATGACGGAAAAGAGAACCTTTCGACTTTTTACGAACGTATCAAAATTGTTCAATATTGGAAGAAATCTCCTGTTTTTTCTCCTGTATACTCTGATCAATTTCCTCTAAAGTTTTTATTTGATGTTTCAACGTCCGGATTTTTTGTTCCTTTGATTGAAGCAACAGCTTTACTTTATTCGCCTCTGACTTCAGTATTTCCACCGCACCGGCATCAGTTATCCATTTCTTTACCTTATTCTGCAATAATGGTCCCAGCATCCGGGAATCCTCATCTTCCAAAACAGATGGTGCAAGATTACTCCATTTATTCCAGAAAACAATGGCCTTGTTGAAATCATCAGAATTTTCAGCCAGGATAAAATGTGTGCAGGCAAGTCCATAAAGAGCCTCACGCGCAATAGTTTCATCTCTGGAATTCTGGTACAAAATTTCATAAATTTCCCGCGCCTTATTAAAGTCCCCTTTTTGAAAAGTCTCATTTCCTTTCTCTAAGATTTTCAAACAAACTTTATAGTCGGCAATAAAAAAAGATTTAATCTTTTGAGAATGATGCCCGCAGGCTAAACACAAGAAAATTCCACATAACATCGCCACTCGTGCAAAAAAAATTATCCTTGTTTTAATGATTTTTTTAAAATTCATTCGCAAAATCCATAATTCTGAAGCTATTTGTTCTTAAGAAGCCGGAAGTGTAAAACCGAAAGTGCTTCCAAGTCCAACCGTGCTCTTTACCCAGATTGTTCCTTTATGAAACTCAACAATATTCTTTGATATATTAAGGCCAAGCCCAACACCATCCATATGATCTCTAACTCCCCTTGCCCGGTAATACTTATTAAATATAAGTGACTGTTCCTCTTTCGGGATACCGGGTCCGTTATCAGATACGGAAAAATCCAACTTGGTACGATTTTTATTAGACACTACTCGCAAAACAACTCTGCTTCCAGGATCAGAAAACTTAATGGCATTATTCAGAAGATTTATTAAAACCCTTTGGAGGTGTTCCGGATCACCCATTATGCCGGGGAGATCCGGAGCTATCTGTGCTTCAACGCTTATCTTTTTGGTATCAGCTAAAGGTTTCAGTTGATGGATACATCCGGTTATAAAAGATGATATGTCAAGGGGCAGTGCCATAAACTCGATGGTCTGTGATTCCAAACGCGAAACCTGCATAAGGTGATTCAATAAATTACAAATCCTGCCTATTTCAACACTTGCTATCTCAAGGAATTTCCTTTGCCTGTTGTTAATTGTCCCCATTACTTCTTCAATAATCATATTTACCGACTCACGGATCGAAGTCAGGGGAGTTCTGATCTCATGGCTCAGCATGGAGATAAAATCAGATCGCATACGTTCCTCTTCCCTTAAGCGTAAGGTCATGTCGTTAAACGCTCCTGCCAATTCTCCGAATTCATCTTTGGAACGGATATTAACCGTCTTGCTGATTCTATCCTGCGAAACAGATCTTATTCCTCTGAGGAGTTCTCTGAGAGGACGAATCATAGAATATGCTAAGAACAAAATTACAAATAAACCAACAACACTTGAAAGCATCAGTCCAACCAGAACATTACGAGCAGATTTCTGGCTGCGAGAATTTAGCGCCATAGTCGCTAATGCAATATCATGCTCGTTTTTTGCACGAAGCTCTGAAATTATCTGTATCCATTCATTGGTCACAGCCTCATGGATCCATAAAGAGCCTGACGATTCATTTTCCCTTAAATTTTCAAATGTAGTAGAAAAATCCTGATAACTTTTATAAAGTTGTCTCCACTCTCGAGGGATTTCCATTCCCGAACGTTCCAGTTCCAGTATTTCGACAAAATTACCTTCAAACTCTTTTTGAGCCAGAACAAAATAATTAAAATAGTCATCTTTTTTCAGCAGATGATATTTTTTATCATTTTCTTCCATGCGGATCAGGTTCTCGATCATTTTTTTTGAAATCAAAGATATTATAGTGTTTTTACTAATAATGCCTTCTGATATATGCACAATCTTCTGAACATCCATATAGAGCAATATAATCGTTACATAAAAGATTATTACGGGAATAAAAAACCAAACAAGCAACTTGCTGATTATTCCAAAGCGCAGTTTCATTTAAGTTCCGTTTTCAAAGGCTCCTGAAAATATATTAATAAATATCGACAACAAACTTTTTTATCATAAATAACAAAAAATCACCTAAAATATATCAAAATTTTAATAAAGAATTTTAGCGACTACTCACGTAGTCAGGCTGAAGCTGTTTAGGCTGAAGGGATCAGAAGAGCACGATTGCCGTACTTTGGCGGAAATATTTGATTTTTGCACCAAAGATGGCTTTAAAATGCGCTTCGCTTTTTCCTAACAGTCTTCAGCCTGCAGCCTATCCACCTGAATAGTTACGAATTTTATACAGATATTAGAAGTGAATATTATCGGAAAAACATAGTAAACCCCTCCAGTTATGGGGAAGCGGTATTTCAAGGGGAGGGAAACAATTTAAGAATAAGCTTAAATTGATGCTTAGTTTATTTTTCAGCATTGCTTAGATGACATGAAAATATAGCTGCCTAATATGTCTGTAATTTCTAATAACTAATAACAGAAGTATAAAAACAAGTCAATCATGCCGGAATCATTTCTCATTCAAAATTTAAACATTTCTTACAATGTGTGCAATAATCGTAACTCACTGTGCAATATTCGTAACCAGAATCTATTTTAAAAAGAATCATTATTTTTTAACTGGTTAATATATCAACAAATTATTTCTTTGGTACATATGTTGCTATGTTATAACAAAATGAAATTAAAACGAGATTAGATTAACAATCGGTCTGTAAATTAATAGAACTGCATAACGATCTGAATTTTCTGCGAATTAGTCAAAACTAAAAAATTAAAGATATAATAATCATTTAAATCCTCAATAAAATAACGGGTAATATCAATGAAAAAAAATATCACATATCTTCTTAATGGCAGGAGATTAGAAATTGAAAGGCGACGATTTTCATATTCAGGCTGCATACCAGAAAGAAGGTCTATCAAAGATCGTAGATGCAATGACCATTCTAAGGTAATTGCATTAAAGTGTATGGAAAATCATATAAATGTTGAAAATCCCAAAGCCGCCTTTGCTGCCGATTTGCCGCTTTAATAGCTATTTTTTGTGATAAAGGCAGAGTCATCGGACTCTGCCTTTTTTCGTTATCAATATGCTGTTAAAACATAAAGTTTTACAAAATATTACTCCAACCTGTTGTATTTCC
>JAIVWD010000158.1:0-7922 GCA_049190315.1 Deltaproteobacteria bacterium
AACGTACCTTGAACCGCCGCCTTGTTGTGTTCCTGGGGGTTAGACGGAGGTGAATGTGGCCGACATTGTGAAAGTATTATCGTCACCCTTTTGGTGGTTATCCGTCATCTTTGCGGGGTTTGCAGTGAATATCGCGGCTGCATATGCAAAGCCGTTCGTTGACCGCTTTCTCTCCGCGATTTCGAGACGCTACAGGACATGGTCAGTCGATCGTAAGGAAAGAATCAGCAAGGTTTCGTTTTATCTTCTTGAACATCCCCAAGAGGCCGCCGATCTCCGTGGGCAAGTGCTCCACCTCACACTAAAGATGGTTCTCGCCATTGCAGCAGGGCTCTTCTTTACTCAGACGCTCAAGTTCGTTGCAGAGACGTCAAATCTTATGTGGCAGGCATATCTCTGGCTAAAGATTCTGATTTACTTTTCCGCTCCCATGTGGACGATTATCCTTTTTCGGCGCTACCTATTGCTCGCATCAATTCTCAAAGACTACGATAGTTCAGTGTATAGTGCGGCAGATCGTTTCCGTTTCAAGAAATATGATTGAGGGAAGCGTTTTAACACCTGGATCAACGTGATAGTCAAGGCAGGGAGCTCGCCCACGCGTTAATCCAGCGCGTTAAGTGGATTTAATAATAAATTTTGCTATGGAACAAATACTAAATATGTTTATAAAACATTGGGAATTACTTGTTGGCGTATTTGTAGGTGTATTAGGTTTTAATGTATACTCATATTATTGTCGTGAAAAAGACTTGCTGATTCAAGATATTGAAAAATTAGTTGAAGACTGCAGGGGATTAAGCTCATTCGATGACAGAAGCGAATATAAACTGAATTCATGGTTGGAAGTGGGTAGTGGTGAACTTCATAGAAAATCGTTATTATCTTTGAAAAAAATAAAAAATGAAATGGTCCGTTATTTTAATATCCATATTGAAATGGATCTTGAACAGTAAGAATACAGGCGATTCGGCCACTTATCGGGATAGGTGGACAGTTCGTCCATAAATAAGCAAATAACTTGCTATGGAGGAAGAGGTTATTGTGTTGCCTTTGACTCTTGTGTCGCATGGCACGGAGGCAGGGCTGTCAATTGCATTATAGCTTTCCATTAGGAGAGGCGTTGAGCAGAGCGTCGTCCAATGTCATAAACTTAAGCATCAAGACATAGAAAGTACTTGATTTTTATAATAATTATGATAATATTAGAAGTAATATTAACCCATACTTATCTTCATGAAAGGAGAAAAAATGCCGGAAAAAATTCAAAAATGTAGCGAAGTTGGCATGGAGGTTGCTTTCCGAAATCTGTGCCAACCTTATTGATTATCTTAAAAATATCTTATCCTCACAACATTTCGTCAATCGACATAAAAACGCCCCAAAAGACTTTACTCGTTCCAGAAAACTCCCCTTTCAAACATTAGTGCTTTTCATGATCAACTTCATCAAAGGATCTTATCAGGACGAATTGGACCACTTCTTTAAAGCTTGGCTCAAACTTGAAGTCGCCTTTCATTTCGTCTCGAAAATGGCCCTGTCAAAAGCCCGCATGAAACTCAAATATTCCGCGTTTGTCGAACTCAACCAACATCTCGTTGAATATTTCTATGTCCATTTCAAACACAATACCTGGTGCGGATTCAATTTGCTCGCTGTGGACGGCTCAACACTCAAACTGTTTAAATTCAAAGACATCAAGACACACTTTGGCGTAATAAAACCCTCAAATGGAAAAGCATGCCCGATGGCGCGCGTATCACAAATGTTTGACGTCTTAAACAAGGTGACGGTTGACGCCATTATCAGTCCGTATCATGTGGGAGAACGCGAACTCATGAAACAACACTTGCTTAAACTGCTCCCCAATGACCTCCTCCTGCTGGATCGTGGCTATCCGTCATACTGGATCTTTAATCTCATTCTCTCCCTGGATGGCCATTTTTGCGCACGAATTTCCAAACAATGGCAAATTGTTCAGCAGTTCATCAAATCAGGGCGTAAGGAAGCCATCATCAATCTCAAACCATCTTTTATGTCAAAAAATGAAAGCCTTGAGATGGGACTTGATACAAGCTCCTTGCCGTTACGACTCGTTCGTATTGAGCTGAACTCTGGTGAAGTTGAGGTGCTTATTACATCCCTGACCGATTCACAAACATATCCGCATGATATTTTTATGGATTTGTACCATAAGCGCTGGCCTGTTGAGGAAGATTACAAAATCATGAAAACCCGGATCGAAGTCGGCAACTTTTCAGGTGAATCCGCTTTGTCGGTTTATCAGGATTTTCATGCCAAGGTCTTTGCCAAAAATCTCACCTCTGTTCTTGCGTTTCCAGCAAACGCCATTGTCAAAAAGAAAAACGAGGGCAATAAGCACGACAGACAAATTAATTTTACTCAGGCGATTTCAAAATCCAAAGATACCATTATCCTGCTGTTCAAAAGATCACGCGATATCGTTTTGGATTTAATAACGCAGTTGCATGCCGTCTTTATTTCGGCAACTGAACCCATTCGGCCCGGTCGCAAATTCAAGCGCAATCATAAGATGCACACTCGGGTATTCTATATGAACAATAAACCATGTCGTTAAGTTTATGACATTGGTCCATAACTGGAAAGTATATGACTATTAAAGGGTGATTACTTCAAGATGAAATTAAAGCTCCAGGCCGGGGATAACAAGTGAAGACACAGTTGTATGTTTCGTTGCGTTTCTGTTTTGCGGGAATTATTTTTCGGAGAGAGGTTTTGTACTATTTATTTTAAGCTGACGTTCAACCATATCGGCAAGTGTTAAGGAATCCAGCATATTGTTTATTGTATCTTGTATATCTTTCCATATCTCATAGGTAGCACATTTCTTGGTTCGATCACATATCTCAGGATTATCAACACAATCTACAGGGAACATAGATCCCTCTAAAGCATCGATAATATCACGCAGGTTAATCCGGCGAACATCTTTGCTTAGGATATATCCTCCTCCAGCTCCACGAACACTCCTAATGAGGCCAGCCACTTTCAACAGCGGGATTAGCTGTTCCATGTATTTAACAGAAATACCCTGCCGGTCCGCCAAACTCTTCACGGAAACAGGGCCTTTTTCATAATTTATAGCTATATCCAGCATCGCCCTTGTGCCATAGCGCGATTTAGTTGACAGCCTCATTTAGATTTACCCTCTTGCTTCTTTTTTTGAGAAAAGCGATTTTGGGCGGATTAACCGCAGAAATATATTGAATATATTGAACTGCAAAAGCATGTAAATCTAAAAATAGCAAGCTTTGCTGTCCCTTGTCAAGGTTAACGCCACATGTTGCTAAAATCACTTTTGCCTTGGATGGCACTCACCGCATGTAAGTGGGCCTTTACCTTCCTTTTTATGACACCCCTTGCAGTTTTCATGAAATGCCTTCATTAGCGGTATCGTCTTGCCGTCAACCTCAAGCTTGTGGCATCCGGCGCACTCGGTTTCAGCAGAATCATCCCAAACATTCTCACCATTTTCGTATATATGATGACACGCCAAACAATCGATTTCCGCCTCGTCAGTATGAAGTGCATGCGAGAAAACAGCCCCAGGCCTCTCGCGTTCTATAAAGGCATCATGTTCCAACAAGTTGATATCATCCTGAGCATATGCCGCTCCAAGAATAAACAGAAACGCCAAGCTCGCTATATATAATGCTATCTTATTCTTTTTCATTCCAATCAGCCTCAAATACAACGGTTACTCTTCTTTTGGTTTTAAATGATCCGGCACAATCACCATATCGAGAAGAATAGGTTTCAGAAAACTCCACTTGATTCCAATTTTGTAAACTTCTTCCAGATCCCTGATTGCATCCCAGCAATTATGGCATGCAGAAACAACAAATTTTGCTCCGGTGGCCAGAATCTGATCACGTTTGACTTTCAAGCCTATGTTTCTTTCTTCTCTATAACGTCCAATACCGTTCATTCCGCCGCCGCCGCCGCAACAAAAATTGTGTTCACGGTTTGGGCTCATTTCACGGAAATCCTCTGCTATATACGACATGATTTTTCTTGTAACATCAGTCAAGCCATGATTTCTAACATAGTTGCATGGATCCTGAAGTGTGACAGGCTCTTTGATTTTTTTGGCTGGATCCAGCTTAAGCTTTCCTGTTTCCAGCGCCTCTAATACCCACTCAACGTAATGAAACCCCGGTGCAGGTGGCTCGCCGTTTTTTCGTCCAGCCCAGTAAGGCCCTTCAGTAATGGTTGCACGATGCTGATGGCCGCATTCTGTGCCAACATATCTCTTTACTTTTAGCCGTTCCATTGCCGCATAGACACCTTCTACCTGCTGCTTGCAACATGCCCAGTCACCGGCAAACATAGCCAAACTTGTTCCTTCCCAGCCTTTGCTGGGGACTGTCCAGCTCTCACCGGCTAAATGGAACAAAATTGCAGCCTCTGCAAGATCCTGTGGATAATGTTTTGGTTCACGGGCATTTACTACATACATAATATCCGCCCCCACTTTATCAACAGGAATTTCAAGACCGGGATAATATTCCTCATTTTCCTCTGCCATCCACTCACAGGTTTCAACATAGTCTTTTACAGTAACATCCATCTGTGCATTATATAGCCAATGCATACATGATCCGATTTTCATTTCATGCGGCACAAAACCCTGCGAAAAGCACAGACCTCTCAAATAGCCGAACATAACCCCCATATCAATGCCATGAGGACAATACATTCCGCAGCGATTACAACAGGTACATTTACCCCATGCAGTATCCATGCATTTTATCATGAATTGAGTGTCAACATCCCCCTTTCTTTTTACCAGTTCACCAAGTGTGGATTTTATTTTATAAGAGGGGATCTGCTTTGGATCATTGTCGTTTGCAAGATAAAAGAAACATGAGTCAGCGCACAAACTGCAATGAGCGCAAATTTCAAGCCATGTACGGATGCGAGACTTGCAGGTAGCATCCAAAGTTTTCTTTAAGGCCGCTGTATCAACGGGAAATACTTCCATCTCCTTATAATACCTTAAGCCCCTGTCTGCCAATAAGAGATCGAGATCCTCTTTGGTCTTCACAGCTTTTCTGGTGACAAGAGGTGGTAAGTCCTGGTTTTTTGCTTCTTGTGCCATATTTATCTCTCCAGTATGAAGTTATTATTAATAATTTGTTGTAAAATCACCATTACCAGGCGATTCCCCTGCCTCTCGTGCCTCCTCTTTTTATTCCGTAGTCCATTCCGAGCTGGATTCTAGAACAAAAGGAAAGAACGAAATGCGAAAGTTTTGTAAAAGGAATTGCTATCAGCATAATTTCGCCGCAGAGGATATGTATAATTAACCAAGTTTTGTATCCCGCCCATTGATGATAGGCAATATACCCTGTAATAAAAGGGGCTAATGCAATAGCTAAAACAATATAATCCGACGCAGTTGTTAAAATCTTTACATTGGGGTCGGTCAGGCGACGAATTAAAAAGAAGATTCCAGCGGCAATTATTACTAAAGTCATATAATCTGCTGCCTTGTCAGGTATGGTAATCCAGCTTATATTCCACGATTCTTCTATCAGCACCACATGAGCCATCAGAAAGATCGGAGCTATGACAAGGCATATATGGAAAAGATATGTCACACCCATAAAAAACGGATGCTTTGCGGTTGTGCGATTTAGTGGCAGCAGCCAATGAAAAAGAGATCTTGCAGCACCCTTAAGTCCCGCGCCAAGCTTCTCAGAATAGGCTACTCTATCGAGCCGCCAATCAAGACCTTTTACATACAAAACAATTCTGGTGATAATCCCGACAAAAAAGATAGCAAATGAAATTAAGGCTAATGGCCCACTTACAAATTCATACATAGCTCCCCCTTAGAAAAAAACTAAATTATTTATAACCTTGTTCGTTTTTAAAAATCCTACTTATTAGATAGGAATACTTATTTTTATCTGATAATGGAAAGCTGTGTCAAGCAATTTTTTCATTTATCCATTATTCTTTAGGGCCATTCTCGACAAATTAGACAAATGCAGGTATAGAACACCGATTTTCACAGCAGGTATAATCGTCAAAGTAGCACCCAAATCAAGCGGTCCAGATTATCTCCACGGTTTTACCGGAAAGACATGGAATTTGAAACGGTTTTTGTAAATTTTCAACTTCTTTTAAGACAGGGGTATGAGCTCTTTTTCTAATTTTTATTGCAAATTTGTTTCCATCGTAAACCACCCTCCCAGGCATATCAATGAACTTCCTGAAAATAGTTGGTGCGATATTTGTCTCAAAACGTCTTAAGTCCTGTGCAAAGCGATGATACAGGGTGTCTGCTATTATTGTCCATAAAATATCAAAATGGATGCGAATCATAATCGGCGAAGAAAGGGCGTTTAAATTAAAAAATGCAACTAATTCCCCAAGCTTGTTTTCTACACGCCATCGCTTGGCATAGACCTCCAGGATATCCTTCATGGACAAGTCCTTGTTGTTGGTTATAATAAACGTGGGTTTGCTTCGGCCATGATCTTTTACCATAATTTGACGAAATGTGTTACTACAGCCCTTTAGCTTAACCTCACTTTCATGAACAGAAACATTTTTATATTTGCGTTTCGGGATTGATATATGAATTTTTTCCCACTCATTTGCTGGAAGATCCAATGTGTCCTTTATTAGCTTGGCATATCTTTTTCGAAGAGTTATGAATTTTATTTTATCATCTTCAAGCTCATCAAGAACTCTGTAAGCAGTAAACTTACAGTCAAAAACAAGGGTTTCATTAACCCTGCCATTTATATTTTTCCAGTAAGCAACAAATTTTTTAATTTCACCTGCTTCTTCATTTCGCAGTATGTCTGCTCTGGTATATAAAATTGTATTACTCTGACTGTCTTGAACAAAGACGGTATTAGCTCCTTTCATTGTTTTGCCTCTTGCGCCACACCAGACTTTTTCCATCTCTGACTCATCGCCATAATGTGGAATCGAATGAAAATCAAGATTGATATAATCACTACCGTATAAGTTAGGATACTTCTTTCTCAAACCGGTAATGACCTTGCTCTGCAGATTCATTACTTGTGATTCTGAACATCGGCAGGAATATGTATTCATATAAGTCGGCTTAGGGAGCACATTTAAGCCAGCAAAGATTCCGAGGCCCGGTTCCCTGTCATAGGTGCCAATATGACTCAGCCTTTTGCGGCCCATCAATTTCAAGAGCAACATGGAAAGGCATGCCTGTGTTGAGCCGATATCGCTTGAATCGGGCATTTCGCATTCTTTTACAACCTCTACTATTCCTGATTCCAAAATGTAAGGGATAAAAAAGAAACAACCTGCGACGGGACAATCAATATTAAAAGGTTCGAGTTCTGAGAAATCGAGATGCTCTGATCGATCTGGTATGATTTTGTTTTTTGTGGTTATGCCTCGTTCTTTATTGGTTCTGCGTTTCAGTTTCCCAAAGCCTGCATCTTTAAGGATACGCTCAACTGTTCGTGAAGAAATACTGATAGTATCTTCGGCAAGACGATCTTGAATATCAGGAGCTGATAGTCTCATTTTCCTATACTCAATGATTTTGTCTTGCACGTCAGGGTTTGTCTGCTTTTTCTTGGGTCCTTTTTTAACGGTCGGAAACAGTTCAATCTTCCCCGCCTTGGCATCTCTGAGCATGGAATAGATAGTGCTGGCCTTGTATCCGTATCGCTTCGCAGCGTCTTCCATTGACTCTCCGTCAATAGCGATAGCTCGGATTGCTTCATACTGTTTCTGTCTTGGAGAGACAGGTCTTTTGAAATAGTCACTCAGGTCGACCTCGGCGCCCATTAGGGTTTTATTATGACGATTAAACATCTGTGACTCCAATGCTATATCATGCTCAAGAATGGTAGAATTGCTCAAATAGCCAGTGT
>JAIVWD010000159.1:0-7916 GCA_049190315.1 Deltaproteobacteria bacterium
GAAGAATGTTATATGTGATTATATGTGGATGCGCTATGCCAATTGCTTCACCGTGCTTGTCGGCAATACGGATAAGCAGTTTTATTTGTTTTCTGATAAAATCAGGTTCCTGAAAATGATCAATAAATACATCTCGTTGAGCGAAAGGAAGCTGCAAGAGGCGGGCGGATGGTTTGCAGAGACTTTCCGATGTTGTCAGGCTGTCAATGAAAAACAGGTTTCTTTTTTTCAGGATAGAAAATATTTGATAGATTTGAGTTGAGCTGGTGGTCATTTTTGACCCCATGTGGTTGTTGACTCCTTTGATAAAGGGAATGGCATCCAGATTTTTATTGAGCTGTATTATAAGCTCATCAGGAGACATTGAAGTAAGAAGCGTCCCCGGGCCGGGATCGACCGAGGGGTATTCAAGTGGTTCCAGGGGGAGATGAAGCATGATTTCAAAACCTTTTTCATGGGCTTTCCTGGCAATTTTGTCTTGAAATAAGCTGTGAGGCAGTAAAGAGAAGGTGAGGACAGCATCAAGGTTTAAAAATTTTTCTGCTATTTTTCTATCATATCCTATATCATCAATAATAATTGCCACCTTCGGCAATTTTTTTGTTAATGTCGGCTTTGGTTTAGTTATTGGTTTTTTATAATGTATTTCCTTTTCCGGATAGATTTCGTAAACAGGTAGTTTATGAACCTTCTTTTTGTCGGCCAAAGATTTTACTGAAGGTTTTAAGGATTGTATCGACGATCTGCGCAATAGTAATTGATGTGCAAGGAGTCCGGCTAATACAACCAGAACTATCAGAAATAACAGGCCGCTAACAGCTTTTTTAAGTTGTATTTTTTGAGTTCTGCTCTTTTTGGAGGTCTTTTTTTTCTTCCCTGATTTTTTAGTCATATTTAGTAACAGTTTACGGTTCACGGTTAACAGTTAACGGTTGATCAAAACATAAAACTGTTAACTGTAAACCGACAACCCTGATCCCTGATCCCTGTTTTTACATTCTTTTTAAAATTTCATAACCCATAAGGATCTCAAGTGCACGCATAACCTGATTATCTGTTTGAAGTTCTTCGAGCTTAAGTGGCCCGTGTTTTGTTTCAAGAAGATGCATTGAGGGATGCTTTTTTTTATCCTTTTGTTCCTCGGATTCTGTTTCTATTTTATCTTTTTCTACCGGCTCTGCTTCCAGATGATTTTTCAAATCTTTTTCTTTCAGCAGCATAATCTCGTCAGCATCTTCATTACTAATAATTTTATATTTGACTTCAATATCAGGCACAATGCCCTGTGCCTGTATGGAACGTCCGCTGGGCGTGTAATATCTGGCTATTGTGTATTTAAGGCCGTAACCATCTCTTAATGTTTCTACTGTCTGGACTGAGCCTTTTCCAAATGATGTAGTACCCAGGATCAAAGCTCTTTTATGATCCTGAAGCGCTCCGGCTACTATTTCCGATGCACTGGCGCTTCCTCCGTTAATAAGTACCACTATTGGATAATTACGTTTGATCTTGTTTTTATGTGCGTTAAAAATTTTTGTATGCCTTTTTAGTCTGCCTTTAATTGAAACGATTTCACCCTTTTGAAGGAACAGGTCTGATACCTCAATAGACTGATTAAGAAGTCCGCCTGGATTGTTTCGAAGATCAACAACAAGTCCTTTTAAAGGAACATCACCTGATTCAAGTTGTTTTAAAGCCAGCTCAAGGTCTTCTGTTGTGTTGTCCTGAAAATTGGTGATTCTGATGTATCCATAGCCTGGTTTTAAAACTATTGACCTTACACTTTCAATTGGAATAATATCCCTGATAAGCTTGAAATCAACAGGTTCGGATAGTCCTTTCCTTACTATAGTTATAACAACTTCAGCTCCTTTGGGCCCTCTCATAATTCTTACAGCTTCCCAGAGCATCATATCCTTGGTTGATTTTCCGTCAATTTTAATAATTATATCTCCGGCTTTAATACCGGCTTTGTATGCTGGTGTGCCTTCAATAGGTGAAATGACGGTAAGGACTTTCCTTTGCATGGTTATTACTATCCCTATACCTCCGAACTCACCATGGGTATCAATCTGCAACTCTTCGAAGGCTTCAGGCGGAAGTAATGAAGAATGAGGGTCAAGGCTGGAAACCATACCCTGAATAGCTTTTTCGATTAATTCTTTTGTTTCAACCTGGTCAACATAGTTTTTTTCAACCAGCTCAATTACATCTGAAAATAATTTAAGACCCTTGTAGGTTTCCTCGTTGCCGGCTGAAAGATTATGGTTAAAGCCGGCTTCGAATGCCCAGAACATAACTGCAATGAATGGCACCAGCCACAGTTTAATATATCGTCTTTTCTTTATAGTCATGTAGTTACTCCTTAATTAATCGGCTTAAACTCCTACCTTTTGTAGTGGTACCATTAGGTTTTACCGTTACAGTAATTATTTAAGAGTGCCTAAAGTGCACTAAAGTGCCTAAAATGCCTAAAGTTAAGGAATGCGCCTTCGGCGCTGCCAATTTTATATGAATTAATGGAGCGAAGCGACTCCTTAACTTTAGGCACTTTAACATACTTTAGCTCACTTTAGGCACTTCATATTTCCGGTCGAAGCTGGAATCACCTCTAAAAAGTGTAAACTGGCAAATGAAGGATGCCAATAATTCTAACCCTTTTTCAGCCATTCAAGTGGATTCATAGGTTTTCCGTGATGACGCAATTCAAAATAAAGCCCGGAACCGACCATTGAACCTGTATCTCCCACTGTGGCGATAACTTCATCTTTTTCTATTTTATCTCCTTTTGTCTTAAAGAGTTCTTCAATATGTGCATAAACAGAGTAATAATTTTTTCCATGAGCTATGACAATCATGTTGCCGTAACCTTTAAACCAGCTTGAATAAATTATCAGTCCATCACATACGGCATGTATCGGCTCTCCTCTGTCAGCTTTAATATCAATGCCGCTCCTGAAATTTTTTACATTGAATTTTGTATTTTTATAAGGACCGAAAAATGAAATAATTTTACCTTTGACGGGCATATTAAGCAACCCTTTAAATGAGGTAAAGTCTTTTGTTTTTATTTTTTCAACTTGTTTAAACTGCTTAAATTCAATACTTAAAGCTTTCATGGTTTGATCAAGCTCATTTGCACTGTTTTTTAAGGATTCAATGGCGGCTATTCCAAGGGATTTTTTATTTCGAATATCGGCAAGGAGCTTAGAGCGTTTTTCTTTTTCAAGAGATATAATATTAATTTGCTTAATTAATTCCTGTTCGAGATTGATCTTTTCCTTTTTTTTGTTATTCATAATGTCCAGCAGGTTTTTAACTTTCGCCTTATTTTCAATTAGTTTTTTCTGCTTGTCTTCGTCACGGGCAAGAATTCTCTCCAAAGCCTTTTCACGCTGAAAAATTTCAAACATTGATTCTGCCGAGGCTAAAACATTTATCTTGCCAAGCCAGTATAGTTTATAAAGAGCAACCAATCGTTTTGATATATATGCCTCATTAGTTTTAATTTTTTCTACTAAGTCAATATATGACATAGTGGTTTCCTTTATCTTTTTTTCAATGCCGGCTATTTCTTTTCTTATTGCTGAAACACTTTTTCTTGCTTTGTTCAAAGCAAAATCCGCATCATTCAATCTGGTTAAAGTGTTTTTTTCCTTTATAGTAAATGTCTTAAGCTCAGACTTTTGTTGTTCAATTTTGCGGTTGATATTTGCCGCTTTTTTTTTAAAATCCTCAATGGTTAAATGTTTTGCTTCTTCATTGGAATTTGAACAATAAATTTCAGGAGGATAAAAAGCTGTTATGATAAAGATGGCGGTAAGTATTAAGCTTTTAAGAATTGTTTTAGAGAAATATAACATCCCAACCAACCTACAAACATGCTACACAGTATTATTCCACAGTAAAATTCAGGAGATAGAAATTTTATATTAAGAAGTTCATATTTGAAACTATGCTCAACATTTGAGGCTATTAACTTGAAAGTGATAAAAAGAATCGCAATGCCTATAATTCCTCCAAGTGTTCCCTGTATAATACTTTCGATGTAAAAAGGACCCCTGATAAATTTTTCCGAGGCTCCGACAAGCCTCATTATTTCAATTTCTTCGCGTCTTGTATAGATTACAAGCCGAATAGTATTGGCCACGATAAATACAGCAGCCATAAAGAATATGCCGCCCATTGCATATCCTGCCAGCCTGAAGAGATCAAAAATATTCGTAAATCGCTCTAACCATTTCTGACCATATTCTACGTCTTCAATTGAGGGCAGTGATTCAATTTTTGTCGCTATTTCCTCAACTTTTTCGCCACGTTGTGATGACGCTATCATGCAGATTTCAAATGCATCAGGAAGCGGGTTTTCGTTTAAATTCATCAAAATTGAAGATTGCCGTTTCATCTGTTCTTTAAGTCTTTTAAAGGCTTCTTCTTTTGATATAAAGTTTACATTCTGGACTCCGTATATCCCTTGAATTTCGCGTTTTATAGCAGGGAAGTTTTTTTGACTTATGCCGGGTTTAAGGTATGCCATTATTCTTACACCCTTTTCCCAGTAATTCATTACGTTGTTTGCATTTGTAAAAAAGAGAGCAAAAGCGCTGACGATCAGGATAGACAGGGCTATTGTAATTATAGTAACAGCGCTGAGGAAACCGTTATCCTTAATATCCTGTACAGCTCTATGATAATAAGTGGCCATAGAATTTAACCGGGAAAGTGCCTAAAGAAAAGACAGTGCCTAAAGTGCCTAAAGTATATTAAAGTGCCTAAAGTTATGGTACGCCTTCGGCGTGGCTATAGATTTTCAGGGCTTGGTTATAAGTTCAGATAGAAACAAAGTGAGCAAAGTTGTATGATAAAAAATTAAAATTGGTAGTGCCGGAGGCGCATTCCTCAACTTTAGGCACTTTAATATACTTTAGCTCACTTTAGGCACTTTTTATATTCAGAAGTCCCTGTTTAAGGTATAATATTCGTCCCCCTGCTTTGCGGATAAGTTCTTTATCATGGGTTGCAATAATGACAGTGCCTCCATGTGTGTGAAAACCTTTAAGAAGGTTGAGTATGATGTCGGCTGAATCCGAATCCAGGCTTCCTGTAGGCTCGTCGGCTAATATTATTTTAGGCACCCCCACGACAGCTCTTGCGACCGCTACTCTTTGCTGTTCTCCGCCTGACAAGCTGTGTGGAAGGGCATTAAATCTTTGCTCTATTCCAACAGTTCGCAAAACACTTCTTACCTTTTTTTCAATAAATTTCCTTTTTTTCCCCGATGCCTCAAGAACAAGAGCAACATTATCGAATACACTTTTTGTGGATATCAGTTTATAATCCTGAAAAATAATACCGAATTTTCTTCTCAGAAAGGGGATTCTTTTCCTGGAGATCCTCGACAGATTCATTCCATCTACGAGAACCTGTCCTTCTGATACCGGTTCTCCAAGGTAAAGAAGTCTTAATAAGGTTGATTTGCCGGCTCCGCTTGGGCCGCTGATAAAAAGAAATTCGTTTTTGGAGACATTAAGGCTAATGTCAACAAGAGCTTTCTTTGAGCCATAATACTTATGAACATGGAACATCTGGATTATTGAACCTTTATCTTCACCATCAATCATTCCATAACTTCCTGTCCTATAGCCTTATATATAGAGGCCTTTGCAATTTTAAAGTCGTACAACGCCTTATAGTAATTAGTCATAGTTCTTGAAAGAAGCGTCTGAGCATCCAGAACATCTGTAGAAGTA
Source organism: Deltaproteobacteria bacterium (assembly GCA_049190315.1). Taxonomy (GTDB): domain Bacteria; phylum Desulfobacterota; class Desulfobacteria; order Desulfobacterales; family ETH-SRB1; genus B13-G4. The sequence continues at coordinate 5,751 of JAIVWD010000159.1, forward strand.
GCTATTTGTTCTTTATAGCGTTCTTTGTTTATCCTGAAGTTTTCTTTTGCCTGCTCGATTGCTTTTTTTACCGTGGTTATATTTTTTTCAGATTCCAGGGTATTAAGGTATGCCTGTTTTACTTCTATGCGAATATTGTCTAAAATTTCAGTTTTTTGGTATTGCGCCTGAGAAAGGCGGCTCTGTTTTTCTTTAACTTCATAGATGGACCTGCCCCACTCCCAGAAATCCCATGATGCGACAGCAGTTATGCTCCAGCCCTCGGGGTCGTATATATAATCGCCTCCGTCAACGTCCCATTCTGTCCCGCGTTTAAAATAGCTGCCCTCAAGGTTTATTGATGGATAATAATCTTTTTGTGCAAGTTTTACTTTTTTTTCAGCAATTTCGATTTCCAGGTCGGCAATTTTTAATTCAAGACGGTTTTTTTTTGCCATTTTAAAGCAGTAATCAATATCATGTCCAAAAGTAGTATAGCTAAGAACATCTTCAAGTTCGACAGATTCATTTATTGGCCTGCGGAGAAGGACGTTAAAATTTGATTTGGTTATTTCCAGATTATTTTGGGCACTAATAAGTTCCTGCCTGGCGTTGGCCAGCTCGACCTTTGCCTGGAGCAAATCATTTAAAGGCGTCATGCCGACTTCGTAAAAGTTTTTTGCAACCTCTTTTTGCGCCGTTATTTGTGTTACTGTATCCTGAGAAATTTTCAGAAACTTTTGTGCCTTCAAAAGGGAGAAAAACATTTTTTTTGCTTCAAATATTATTTCCAGTCTTTTAAGCTTTTCATTAATCTTTGCAGCATCAAGACCAAGTTTTGCGATTTTGTACTGGTTCAGTAATGAGAATCCTGTAAAAACTGGCTGAGTGACTTTGGAAATAAGGGTATATTCTTCTTGTGAGCCCGCTACTATAGTGCCCATAGTTGCTTCTTCGTCTATATATTCGTATTGATAGGTTGCATTGAAAGTCGGGAGAAAATTTGTCTTTTGTTTTTTTTCAACGGCAAGGGCCGCATTTGCTTCTTCTTTGCTTATCTTTAGAGAGATATTGGCCTTTAATGCCGTTTCTACGGCATGTTTAAGAGTAAAGGTTTCGGAGGGTTCTTCTACAGCATGGGAAAGGGGGGAAACCAGGAAATGTATAAAAATAAATATAGATAAAGGCAGAATATATGTTTTCATAGTGTTTTTGGATTGACCGTTTTAATTTTTAGTGCTAATTAAATTTTCGAGTTCAAGGAGTGCCGGCTCTCCGGTTTTCCTTGCTTTGAGCCTCCACTGATTCCCATTAATAAGCTTCTTCCATTTCGGTGGAGGCTTTTTTTTATCTGATTATTGCTTTAAAATCAACAATTTCTTTCCGAAGGGGTTTAGTTAATGAAGCAAGAACTGATTAAGATGATTTGCCAAAAGTCTTTTAAATACAGTGATGAACCAATTTTCAAGCTTGTTTCGGGCAAGATGAGCCGCTTATATGTTAATTGCAAACCTGTCATATTAAACCCCAGAGGTATGTTTCTTGTCGGCCACCTCGTATATGAAGCTATAAAGGACTCAGATGTTGACGGAATCGGCGGTCTTACATTCGGCGCTGATCCTATTTCTATTGCAACAGCTTTTACTTCCGGATTAAAAGGGAACCCAATAAATGCTTTTTCAATAAGAAAAAACCGGAAGGACCACGGCATTGTCAGATGGATAGAGGGCGACATAAAGCCAGGGGACCGTGTTGTGATTATAGACGACGTAGCGACAACCGGAGGTTCTACCATTAAAGCTGTCGAGAGAGCGCGTTCAGAAGGGCTGGACGTAGTAAAGGCGGTAATTCTGGTAGATCGTCAGGAAGGCGGCCTGGAAAATATCCGCAAACAAGTTGATGATGTATCTGCAATTGTTACAAGAGATGAACTTATTAAACAATGGAATTCAGGTCAGATTAAATAGATTTTCACATAATTAATTTCACAAGGCTAGTGTCGTGTCATGCGTGAAATATCGTATCAGGCACTCGTCATTCCCGCGAAGGCGGGAATCCAGTATTTCTGACCACTTCGGTGCTTCTGGATTCCCGCTTCCGCGGGAATGACGGCCATATTTGCGACACTACATAGATGACAGGACACTAGAAGGAGGAGGGCGTATGAAGTTATACGTCGACGACTGA
>JAIVWD010000160.1:0-7857 GCA_049190315.1 Deltaproteobacteria bacterium
CCAAGGTATAGTGGTTTAGAATATCAATCATATTATTTTGCTCTTTTAAAAAAACTATCTAATACCTGCCCTTTAAAGCTTTTGTTGCATAGAGGTGTGCGAAACTTGAGTCTTTTACTACAAAAATTTCGATGAGAAATGGGAGGGAAGTCGCTAATCAGGCTAATTCAGCCGACGCAAAAAGCCGCGCGGCTGATTAGCAGTTATTTCCCTGAAAAAAGGTTTTATTATGAGAAAAAAAGAAACCACCATTAAGAAGCAATTAGATCCACCTCGTGAGGCAAAGCAAAGGTATCAACATTTGATTGACAATCTTAAAAACGAATACTTCTTCTATACCCATGATACTGCTGGGGTATTTACTCATGTCAGCCCTTCAGTCAGTGATATGCTTGGTTATTCTCAAGAAGAATTTTGCTCCCATTGCATGAAATATCTAACCGATAATCCGATGAATAAAAAAGTTGTTAAATATACAAAGTTATCAATACAAGGAATAAAACAACCTCCTTATGAAGTTGAGATTTTTCACAAAGATGGCAGCGTTTATACTTTAGAAGTTTCAGAATATCCAGTATTTGATCAGGAAGATAGAGTGTGTTTCGTAGATGGCATAGCACATGACATTACTAAACGCATACAAGCAGAGAAAGAAAGAGAAAAATTAATATTAAAGCTTCAGGAAGCACTTGATAACATCAAAACACTAAAAGGATTTTTACCAATTTGCGCGTCTTGCAAGAAAATACGTGACGACAAAGGTTACTGGAATCAGATTGAGAGTTACATTAGAGACCATTCAGAGGCAGAATTTAGTCATGGTATTTGTCCCGAATGTGCCAAGAAATACTACCCTGATTACATTGATGATGATAATTAGAAAATCACATAACGACATGCACTCTGACGGGAATTCCGCTACGCTCCATTCCCGCAGGTTTATGGGTATAGTGATATAAACGCAGGAGAAAATATGAATCAAGAAAAGTTACAAATTAACTCAATCGAACAATTTACAGATTTAATCACCTCATGGTACAAAGAAAATTATCATGGGTTTGCAGATAAGTACAATGCTGCTGTTGTAAATGTTAAACCAATTCCGGAAGGCACTGATCCTGGAGTAGTGCATGACTGGAAAAATGCTACTATAGATGATTTGTGTAATTTTTTTCAAAACTGGTATAAATGGAACCCTGACTTGTCAACAGGCTTAGAATGTATTCAACGTTTTAGTTGGCTATATTATGAAAATAAAAAAGGAATAGAATTTGTTACTTCTGATCCAGGCAATTTGATGACTTTTTATTACGTGGTTTTAAATGGACAAAAAATGGATTCGCCTGCTTCTAAAGACTTGGTAGCAAAATGGATGAATGAACTCGGTAACAAAATGGATGATTACATTATCCCTGAAGGCGGTTATAAATCTTTTAACGAGTTTTTTACTCGGGAATTAAAATATGGGAAAAGACCAATTAGTGGGGTAAATGATGATTCTGTAGTAGTGTCTCCGGCAGATGCAGTTGTAAATATGATAGATGATAACTTGTCTATTGAGACTCCTATAAACATAAAAACACAAAAATTAAATGTAGTTCAATTATTAAATAACTCAGAATTTGCAAAGAATTTTGAAGGAGGAACGGCTGTCTCCTGTATCTTAATGCCAACTGTATATCACCGCTATCATGCTCCTGTATCAGGTATTGTAGTAGAGTCTGATGAGGATGTTGCCGGAAATTATTTTGGGATTGATGATTTCCCAAAATTAATCAATGGTGGAAATGTCGGTTATGGATATGATTATAGTGTATTTGAGCACTTTAGAAGAGGATATGTAATAATTAAAACCGAAAAATATGGTTATATGGCAATGATTCCTGTTGGGCTTAACACAATATCATCTGTAATATTTAAAGAAAAATTCAAAAAAGTGACCAGTGAAAATCCTGTAGGGATTTGCAAAGGGGAAGAAGTTGGATATTTTCAGTACGGAGGTTCGCTGAATATTCTTCTGTTTGAAAAAGGTTGCTTTCCTGCTGTAAGAATCCCTCAAGGACAAATTATTGGAACACTGAACGAAAAAGGTATGGCAGATAAAGATAAACAACAATTCTCGTTTTAATGGTGTTATTCGGGAGCAATGGTATGGCAACTACCTTAGCGAGTTGAGCGCTCATCAAGTATCCACTGTTACGGGAGCAGTTCTTTTTGGACTTTACATTTGGGCAATCAGTCGCATCTGGCGGCTTGAGTCGGGGGTGCAGTCTCTTTCAGTTGGATTCATCTGGCTAACTATGACAGTTTGCTTTGAGTTCTTTTTTGGGCACTACGTAGCCGGGCATCCTTGGAGTCGGCTTTTTCATGACTACAACATTTTGGGCGGGCGCATTTGGGGCTTATTGCTGGTATGGATCACCGTGGCGCCTTATGTTTTCTACCGTTTTGCAGCAGTGAGAGAATGAAATAGTTTCACTTCTGAACTTGCAAAGGTTTTCTTACAAAAGAGGCTGCCCCAGAATAAGGCAGCCTCTCATCAAGACTCGGTTTTTCTCTTTAATTTTACTCGGTTTGCTTACTGATTGATATGACAACCATGTCACTCGTGCATTCTACCACTACATGATCGCCCACATTAAAGTTCTTAAGGTCTACATCCGGACCAGCGGTTAAAGTTACTGCGTTGCCGGATTCCTTCTCTACTACTATAATTTTTCCGGTATCAGGCATTATATCGCTGATCATCCCTGTTGTTGTCATTTTTTCCACCTCTGTTTCCTGTGATTCCTGGGAAACTGCTATTCCGGCAAAAGAGAGCATAAACAGGGCAACAACCAACATGGAAAACAACTTCCTTGATGTTAATTTCTTCATCATTATTTTTTACTCCTTTTATTTATGGTTAGGGCTCGGTCAAAGTTTGAAAATCTTCTGGCCTTTCAGTTGTCATTGGTTATCATGTGAGACGTCACCACCTCCTTCCTGTTCTCCCTGGGGCTCTGTTTCCACAGGGGCGGGGAGAGTTTCAACGGAAGGTATAGTCTCCTCCACCTGCGGTGTTATCTCTTCCGTCTTCGCTGGAGGAGAACTTTCCTCCTCTTTGCAACCAACAAAACCAAGGCACATTATCACTACAAAAAACATACAGATAAACCTTTTCATCTTTTATCACCTCCGTTCTTTTTGGTATTCATGAAACAACCCTGTCAACTTGGAAAAAGAGAAGGGCTTATCGAGAAGGCTTGCCTTGTATTTGGTCTTTTCCTCTTCAAGGCGTGTTCTAAACCGACGCATGTTCCCACTCATATAGATCGTCTTTATCCCGGGATCATGATTCCGAATGTCCCTTACCATTTCGAGGCCGTTTTTCGCCGGCATCTGGATATCGGTAAGAATGATATCGGGTTTGAAGTGGAGGAAGATCTCATACCCCTCCTCGCCATTCACGGCCGTCTTCACACGATAGGTGCCCATCCTCTCTATTACTTCCTTTATGAGACCGGCTAATGCCTCATCATCATCGACAATCAATACCTTCATCATGTTCTTCATGCCTGACCCACCATTTCCTGTCTTTTTGGCCAGGTTTTCACCCGGCCCTGTTCAGGGAAGGGAAACATTGTTCCCTCGGCTTGTAGGAATGGGCTTTATTAAAGCAAGGGGCATGCCAAACTTTCGTAGTTGGACTAACCCCTTGATTCTTTAAGAATTGTCATCACAGGAGGATCGTAAGGGCAGGATCTTTTTGAAGGGTTTTTCCTACAGGGGAAAATGGGTAAGCTTAATTGTGGGTAAAGCTTAATTGATTGATAGGCTGAACTACTTGTAAATTCTACATTCTTAGAGTGTAGGTTATTTCATACAGCCTTACTTCAGAAATTTACAAACTCATTATGAAGTTAACATAAGGGTAGCCGTTCACGGCTTGAAACTTGAAATTGGGTAAAAGTTCACCACGGATTTTCACGAAGCTTCACTGAAAATTGCAAACAACAAGTAACTTACTATAAGAATATTAAATTTGAACGTAGATTCCGAGCCGATCTCCTGGTAGAAAAAAAGATTCTTGTAGAAAACAAGGCCATAAAAAAGATAACAAATCAGGATGAAGCTCAGTTGATCAATTATCTTAAAACAACTCGATTGAGAGTGGGGTTATTGTTCAATTTTGGTGCAGAGACGTTCGCAATGTTGAGAAGAATATTTTGATAATTCCGTAAAAATCCGTGGTGAACTATTACGAAATACAGACCTTTCGGTTACGGATTTTGCGCAGTTGGTTACGATTTTTTCACACGGGTGAGACGAATCTTGATAAATGATGGGATATGCTGTATCTGTCTTTCTTTTTGCCGCAGGCATACACCATTACAAGAGGGGATATATGGAAAAAAAGCGAACATTATCAGTTGAATACCAGGAAAGTATACCGGCAGTCATAAACCTTTCCCCTGAGGTCTTTGAAGAAGAAGCAAGGATGGCAATGGCCGTTAAGTTATTTGAAATGGGAAGATTAACCTCAGTCATTTATTGCAACTCGCAGATGCACTAATTGGAGCAACATCTGTCGCTTATGGCCTACCCATTCTTACTGGAAACGATAAACATTATAAAATGATAAAGGATATTCAAATTAAGAAATTCAGACCATAGGACTTTGTTGCCACCATAATCTGCTGTAAAATCGCAGCGAATCGGGCCGCTGAAGGTTTTTCTCCCTCAGCCCCACAACACCCAGCATGCGCGTCTGCACCGGGGAACGTTTAATTCACAATTCAAGCTTTGACACCTGTTCCCCCCTCGCTTAGCTCCTTCATTTCCCTCAACTCTTTTATTCTGGCCTGAACGGCCGGATCTTCGAACACATGGGCCATAACCAGAAGTTTTTCTTCTTCGATCTGAAGGAATTCGGCAAGGGGTCTGAGCTTCTTTTTCTCTTTTTCAAGAAGGTCGTTTAAACAAAAGATATCGCGGATGGCCTTGCTCTGCAGAATCCGGAAATCATCCTTCATATAGACCACAAGCATGGCCTGAGCCACGAAGTCACTAATCATGCTGTCGGAAAAGCCCAAATTGTCGCTGATGCGCTTCACGTTACAGAAAGCCAGGTTCTGGGCATCGCCAATGCCCAGTTCCCGAAAACGGAAGGCGATATAGTCTGTCATGCCCTGCAGTACCTCAAGAGGTATCTCTTCATATTGCCGCTTTTCAAGCCGCAAACTTCTCCTGGCCCGTTCAACAATATAGCCAAGGGCCTGCTGCGGGAAAATTCCACAGAGGAAAAAGACCATCGGCGCAATGTTTGACTGCCAGTTGGACATAAAAAAGTAAGCGATAACCAGACAGATGGCCAAAGAAAAGATAAAACGGACCAGGTAATTGATCAGGGTTTTTATATGGAGGTCGGAGTTAGAGTTACGGTTGACAATATCAAGAAGGCTATAAATCAGAGCCCCGAGGAACCCGAAGGTTAAAGCAATAAGATAGGGGATGGCATGCAGCCTGTTTTCAAGCCTTGCCCTGGGGTCGATCCTCTGTACCGCAATTTCGTAGATTCTTTCCAGGCGCTCTTTGCTTTTCTGGACAGCATACAGCTTCTGTTTGTTCTTTTGTAATTCCAGCAATTGTTCATCAAGTTGTTCAATTTTCTCACGGATTTCTTCAAGTTTGGATTCGAAACCGCCGGGTTCATCGATTGTCGGCACCTCGGCCCTGCTGATATAATTTCGGACAAAAGAAGAAAATCTGTCTTCAAGATATTTGAGACGTGTCTCTTTGTTTGCATCCTGATTAGCAGGGTCATTTTTCAGCAGATTTGCCTCGGCAAGGTCGCTGGTGGCCAACATCTTCTTGTAGGTCTGCCCATACATGAAGGGGTGAGTATACATTGTATCGGAAAGATTCACCCTATCCACGGTGAGAAAAAAACCGAAAACCACAAAAATCTGTAACAAAAGGGCGGGGATGAACCAGCTTAAGACCCAGAGTATGAGACTCCGCTCCTCTACGCGCTCGGAGTCAGGGTGTTCAAGCCCATACGGCGCTAAATAATTCTGGTAAAAATAGTAGAAGGTGATCAGGACATAAATCGAACCGATAATAAGGCCGCTTATAATACCAGAAGTCCGGCTTTCACAGAACCAGCCAAACCAGACTAAGGCACCAGCCATCAGCAGAATATATAGCAGAACAACAATGAAAAAACTCACATTGGCACGCCTCATAATCATTCCCCCCTCAAGGATTAATAATTCCCCCGAATATTTCATGAATATTCATGTTATGCAGCCCGCAGGTTGGGGTGAGCCATCGAACCCCAACATTCTTTTCACCTCATCGCTCGCCATAACTGCTTTCTTCGCTGCCGCCGTCTCCACCACCCCAATCGCGGTCAATCATCCCCGCTGCAATATATCGATGAATGCTCGAATTCGGCCAGTCCGCTGCCCGAGTTACGTGGCCGTGCACAAGAAGTTCGATGGCGAATTTTTCGATTTCGGATTCGGTGATTTTAGTCATGCTCATTTCCATCGTCTTTATTTTTATCTAAAAGAATTTTGACTTCGCGATCAAAATCGGAAATGTATTTTTTATCCTGGTCTTTATTAAAAATTTCATATTCCTTATGCGCCAAAGCCAAAGCAACTTCATGGCTAATTGAACCGGCATCGGTCAGGATTTCATATTCGCTGAACTTTAAAAAGGCATTCAACTTTTTAATCCAGTCTTTCATATACATAGGAATATTACGAACAGCCTGTAATTCCGCAAAATCCAGATACATCGTGACGATGCGGTTTAGATGATCGAGCTCCGGTTTGTTTAAATAATTTTTAGCAGTAGAAACATCACTTGGCATAACTTTACCTTTGGGCCCTTTTCGCCATGATGTTAATCCCATGTTTAGTTTAGTGCTATCTGCCCGTTTGGCGACAATTTCAGCGGCAGTTTGCCCGGTAATGGCAAAGTGCAGTTTGTTTTGAACTGTGGCAAAAAACTTTTTCGTATCTTCTGCCTTAGCAGAATAATCAATCGAAGTTGCATAAATATCTGTAATTTTTTGATACGCCATTCTTTCGCTTGCGCGGATATCCCTGATTTCTTCAAGCAAATCATCGAAAAACCGGGTGCTGAATCGGGAACCGTATTTAAAGCGGTCGCTGTCGATAGCGAAACCTTTGTGTATATATTTCTGGAGAATTGTTATTGCCCACTGCCGAAATTGTGTACCACGCACCGAATTTACTCGATACCCCACGGCAATAATTGCCTCTAAAGAATAGCAGATCACATTGCGGGAAACCTCCCTTTTCCCCTCAATTTGAACTACCGAGAAAACCTCGGTAGTTGAAGATTCATTGAGTTCTTTCTCTTTATAGATATTCTTCAGGTGCAAAGATATGTTGTCTGCACTACACCCAAACAGTTCCGCCATTCGTTTTTGAGGCAGCCAGATATTTTCATCAGCGTACAGCACTTCTATATTAATTCCCCCCTCAGGTGTCTGATATACAGTAATCTGATTGTCCGGGATTTTTTTCTTTTTTTTCATCTAACTATTCCCAAAATTTTTATGCCGTCCGGGGCAATGGAAGGAGCGTAGATATATTGGTAGCCCTGCTTTTTAAGGCATTCGATGGCAAATTTTTCGATTGCAGATTCGGTGATTTTAGTCATTACTTTTTATTTCACTTCTTAATATCCATACTGCCAAATAGTGTCACATCTTGATTAACGCACTTATCTCATCATATTTCTTTTTAAAGGTTTTATCGACACGAAGTTTTTCTCTGAAAATACCAACTCGTCTGCTAATGGACAAAAAGGGGTCACCCATTAAAGGGCCTGTCAAGA
>JAIVWD010000161.1:0-7797 GCA_049190315.1 Deltaproteobacteria bacterium
TCATATGGGTTCCTACGCTGGAGCATGGGAACCAGGCATAATTCTCTTCTACTTTCTGTCCTTATCAACCGTGAACTGTGAACCGATAACCGTGAACGGTTCCTTAATTTTTAGGAACAAGCCTGATCCCAAAATCTTGCATCTCATAAATATATAGTCCATCAACTTTCAGAAACCCGTTTACCTGTATGGTTGGAATCGGTATATCCTGTATTTTTGTCACTATTGCTTCAATTTCTATCTTTTTGTTTTCCGGAATAATCTGACCTCGATAAATCCAGATGTGCGGTTTATCAGTTATAAGCTCGAACATGTGAGTTTCTACCAGATGGCTCCATCGATCAATTGCCATGAATTTTATCAGTTGAATAAAAGACTCAATGCCTAAGGAACCCGGACATACAGGGTCCTGATAAAAGTGAGCTTTGAAAAACCATTCATCAGGATCAACCTTTTTTACCCCGCGAATAAATCCCAGGCCTTCAGTGCCGCCATCCCGAATATAAGTCTCAATTTCGTCAATCATAAGCAATGCCTTTGACGGCATCGCCAGACTGTGTGCCGGAGCAGTTTCAAGATCATATGGATTTAATGGCGCAACTTCCTTAAATACATGTGAGATTGATTTTTTCAGTTCATCTGGATCGGGCGTGTATGCCCTCTCGGCAGCATCAATTATTCCAACCTGCTGTGCCAGCGCCTCCTTTGTAAAAAATCCAAAATTCGTATTTCCTTCATATATTAATTTATCAGACTGCAGGATTTGTATATCAAAGTGTTCTATGATCATATCGCCCGCTTCAGCAACCTGGGTCATGCGGGTGCGCATTGTAAGGGTTTTTGAGTCAGGCAAAACCTGATGATGCAGGACAGCTTTTCCTCCAAGGTTCCTGAACTTCAGGTCTGTTTTACTTTTCAGTGCAGATCCCATATATGCTGCAAGCCATCCGCAGGGTTGCAGGGCTATTTCAAGTAGTATGCAGAACGGCATCACAGGAATGCGATTTGCTTTAAAATACCACTCATCCGGCGGCACTTCGTACTCTGCTTCGATCCACCCGTCAGGTTTCAGTACCCATTGTTCCGGCTCAATATTAGTTATTCTGTCTATAAACAGATACGGCGGACCCGGAAGCCTGGCGATAATTCTTTCTTTATCAAAAACCTTATATGGCTCGCCAAATGCCTCTGAAGGTTTTCCAGTTGAAAATGCCAGAATACTGTCATAGTCAAAACCGGCTTTTTTCTTCCAGGCTGATTCAATTTCTTCACGAGTTATTCCTGACATTTTCATTGACATGTCTTTGAACATGACAATTCGCCGGCCATCACCAAACATATGTGCATCTGCAATTACAAAAGGCTCGGGACCATAACCTATTTCTTTTATTTCTACTTCGTAAACTACATGTCTGGTGTCAGACGTTACCGGGCCTCTGCACTTCAGTATGCTTTCAACCCCGACAACCGGTTCATAGCATACACCGGGCTTGTCGGTTACCCATCCCATGCGCTGAATAAATACTCTAAGCGTGTGTGCGCAGCATTCATACATGAGAGTACCGGGCATAACCATGTCATCTTTGAAATGGCAGGTAAGAAACCAGTCATCAGGATGTATATCCGCCTCAGCCCTTATCATGCCCATTCCATAACGGCCGCCTTTTGGATCAAGATTTAGTATCCTGTCAACAAGTTTCATCCGGCCTCCGGGGAGCTTGAGAGAATCAGCGATTTTTATACCATTAAAAAGGTTCCCAAAACATTTTTCAAGATTTCCGGATCTAAGGGCATCAACTTCTTCGTCATTGTAACTCTCAGTATAAATGGGAACAAGCTCTTCCCAGTCAGAAGGCTTTTTCCCCAGTGCAGGTTCGGTATCCTCTTTTGTTAAAATTATACCGCCTGATTTTTTAACTTCTTCTTCAGTAAAGAATCCCGCGCAACCATCAGTCATGCTTATAAGAGGTTTGTTGTTGATAAAGCCTTCAAAGCTGAAAAAGAAAAGATAAGTATCGCCCTGGCGTACAAATTTTTCAATTTCTATTTCATAGCTTATGACATCGCCGGAGCACGGGAGCCCGCGGTGAAACTTTACAACCGCATCAAGAAGCCTGTAACCTCTTTCACCCTTAACGGCAAGGTCAATACCCAGGTATGAACAGAGAAACAGGTCGGCCTGCCCGGCTTCAACCGATATGCATACAGGTGCATGACCACCGTCAAGATACCATGCTTCCGGCAGGACATCATGCTCTGTTACTATACGACCAGAACCCAGTGAGCCCTTTTCGCCTTCTACGGAAATTATCCTGTCAACAAGCATGAGCGGCTCATCAGGAAGGCGTACCCGTACTTTGTAAGTATCTACTGCCGCAAACTCAGGGCCAAGCACCTTTGCTACCGAGCCAATCGCAAACTCCATACACATATCGCGTGAAAAAGCGAAGAAGCTGTCCGGTTCTATGTCTTGTTCGAAGTCCTTTATTTCTTTGCCTGCCATCATGGTTTCAAGAAGCCTGGTCTGCGTGGCAAATGTTTTTTCAATGCCTCTATTTAACTCATTTGAGAAATTTATAAAGGTTTTGTGGGCTTCTGAAACAGCGGTTGTGTTTTCCGTTACAGGTCCGATCAGATCATTATATGAAAAGACTTTATCCAAATCTTCAAGCTGTGTTTCCTGATCTTTAAGCTGGAGTTCCTGATTTTCAAGCTGAGTTTGAGCATGTCTTATGTTAATTCTTCGTGGTAGAGCAGGGGAGGGCGCTTTTCCGCCAATAATCAGGGTTAACTGTTTTTCTGATTTTTTATTGTATGACTCTTTAATTGTTTTTTCAAATAAACCGGTTCCGTAAATTTTGTCTAAATCAACAGGCACACGTTCTGTTATCAGTGAACCTAAGAATTTGAGAACTGTGATATAATCATCTTCTCCACGGACGCATGCAGAGACAGCAAGATGAGGTTTTTTATTCAGTATGCGGCTGATCATCCTGGTGCATGAAGAATGAGGACCCATTTCAAGGAATATGCGTATGCCGTCTTTATATGCCTGGTCAATTAAGGCGGTGAAATCAAATCCTTCAATTGCCTGTTTAAGAATTGAGGAGGCAGCACTGTCGCTTGTAAGAGCATATGAACGCCCAAGAGCGCAACTGTAAAATTTTATGTTTTCCGGAGAAGCAGTTGGAAAGATATGAAGTTCTTTGTAAGCGTCTGCAACAGGAGCTGCCGCATCGCAATGGACGCTGATAATGCCGTCAAGGAAAATTGCTTCACATCCGAGCATCTTGATTGATGCTTCAATATCGTCTTTTTGGCCGCCGATTATGCATTCATCCGGAGTATTGATTATAAGGAGTCTCGCATAAGGGAATTTATTTATAATGCTTTTAACATCATTTGCCGGACGATTAATTAGGGCAACACACCATTTTATATCTTTATCAGGAGGGATATTCCAGGCCCGGCGGACGGAATTATACGGGCCGGCGAGTTCTGTACTGAAAAGATCGGTCTCTTGCATTCTTTTCAGCATTTCTCCGCGATCAGACCATGCACCCAGGGCAAAAAGTCCTGCTGATTCACCAAGGCTGTATCCGATAACGGCAGATGGTTTTATTTTGAAATTCATTATCAGATTAGCAGTCACACCCCCATGTACTACCTGACCGAAAATCATATTTAAAGGATCAGATATAATTTTTTTGTAAGCCTCTTTTTCCCATCCCGGCATCCACGACGTTCTCTGAGGCACATAGCATTGTGGAACAAGCTGTGTCCTGAGCTGCTGAGTTTCTTCATCCATTTTGCGGAGAATTTCCGGCCATTGAACACCAATACCTCTTCCCATTCCAACATAATGGTTGCCTGAACCAGGAAAGACAAATGCTGTTTTGCCTGAGAGACCTGTGGGATCAGGTGAATAGCTTATACCGCTCATGCCGTTCATTTTTTTGGAGGTATTCTCTGAAACCGCATTTTTTGCATCATTAATCAGATTTTTAAGATGTACAATATCAGCCGCAACGATTGATACCGCATATTTTTTTTCAGGCGCCGGTTTGTCCTTGTATAGGAAATTATCAAATAGCGAAGCGCCATCATTATTCGACGTTCGATGTTGGACGTTCGATGTTGGACGTTCATCTTTTAATTTGTTCTTTAAATACCAGCTTCGGGCAGCAGCTTCTATGTTAGAGCCAGGAGTTTCAGGCTCTTTGAGTTTTTCAATGTGATTGGACAGTTTTTCAAGACCTTCCATCAGAGAGGTTTTATTGTTTCCTTCAATAACAAAAAGACCGAATTCCCGGTCGCCCAGAGGCCGCTGCCTTTCTATTTCTACTTTTTCCAGTATGTGATTTTTTTGCGAATATTCAAAGCCTTCAAGAATAACATGCATGCAGTTGCCGTCCGAAGTTAATGAGGCTGTGCACGCCCTTCGGGGGCCGTCTTTTCTGTCTCTCAGCCAGTATTGAGGAAAAGCAGGCATATGAAATACGCTGTCCTGCCACCTGTCATTTGCAGGCATGATAAAGTTAGTTAGAGGAGGAATTATTTCATGGTAAAGGCACAGACTGGTTTTTACTAATGATGCAAGACCTGAAGCAGCGCCTGTATGCCCGATATTTGCCTTTACAGATCCAATGGCGCAACTGACATTTTTATTATCAGACCGGTCTGCAAAAAAATCATTTAGAGCCTCGGATTCCAGATTATCTTCTAACAGGTCTCCGCTGCCGTGAGTTTCAAAATAACTTATTGATGATGAAGAGATGTCTGCATCTTGAAATGACCGCTTGAGTGACAGGGTATAAGCGCTTTTTGAAGGAGATTCAGTATCAATTCCATCACCTGTAGCGCATCCCAAACCTTTTATTACGGAATAAATTCTGTCTCCGTCCTTGATTGCACTGTCAAGTCTTTTTAAGACAAGCGCAGCCGCGCCTTCGCCGGGCAGAGTTCCATCTGCCGACCGGTCGAACGGATGGATTTCATTGTTTTTTGAATAAGGTTTTAATTTATTTGTGGTAATAACATTGCGCACGTCGCCGGAAAGATCAATTGCTCCAACAAGTACGGCATCCATCTCATCCTGCTGCAATGATCTTACTCCTATTTCAAGCGCCTTAAGTCCTGCTGCGCCTTCACAGGAAACAGCAAAGCTCGGGCCTCCAAAACGGAATTCCCTGGCAATGCGGCTTGCTATAATGCTCCCCAGCGCACCTATTGTCCGGGTATTTGTCAGCGCCGGGCCTGATGAGTTTCTTAAAGATTCAAGCCATATGCCGGTTTCTTTTTTATCCAGATTGAGTTTCTGTGTATTTATCCATTTTTGAACCAGATTATAAAGATTCCACCTCAGATGATAATTGGTTGCTTCAAAATCAAATTCCATTCCTATGATAACACCTGTTTTCGGGCGTTTTTCTCTATCCACAAGACCCGCATCTTTCATGGCGTTTGAAGAAACTTTAAGCATTAGCAGATGTTGCGGAAGTATATCAGGAATTTCATTCGGCGGCATATGAAATTCTCCGACAGTCAAAGCAAGCTTGTCCATAAAGGCGCCGTATAAAAGCTTTCCATCAAGATGTCCGGCGGCAATGTTATCGCATCCTTTCCATCTGTCTTCAGGTCTTTCTCTGATTATTGAAGAGCCTTTAAAAATGGTTTCCTTGAAATCTTTCAACGACTTTAAACAGCCGAAAGCAGCATCCATTCCAACAATGGCAATTGCGGGTTGCGGGTTACGGGTTACGGGTTGCGGGTTGCGGGTTGCGGGTTGCGAGTTTCGGGTTTCGGAATCCGAACACCATTCTTCTATAAGCAGATGACCGTTTATTCCTCCGAATCCAAATGCGCTGACTGCGGCACGAAACGGCCTTTTGTTGTTTTTTCTGATCCACTCTTCGGCTTCTGTCTGCACACGAAACGGACTGTTTTTAAGGGGGCTTTTTTCCGGCGCTTTATTAAAGTTAATTGATGGAGGAAGAACTTTATGTTTTAAGGCAAGAAATGTCTTTATCATTCCGGCTGCGCCGGCGCCGGTTAAAAGATGGCCGATCATGGATTTGACTGATCCTATCGAGCATTGTTCATACGACCATCCGGATTCACCCCAGAGATTTCTCAGGCTGTGAAGCTCAGTGGTGTCTCCGACACGCGTTCCCGCGCCATGACATTCAATAAGATCAATTTCGCATGGAGACCAGCCCGCGGATAAATAAGCGCTGCGCATGGCACGGACTTGACCCTCAATGTCCGGTGCGAGAAGATTGCCGCTCATGTCATTTGAGAGCCCTATACCGCGTATCAGGCCATAAATGTTGTCATTATCTCTCAGAGCATCGTCAAGCCTTTTTAAAACAAGTATGCCGGCGCCTTCTCCCACAACAAGTCCATCTGCTTTTTCGTCAAACGGGGCACACCTTCCTGAAGGAGAAAGTGCGCGGAGTTGGCTGAAGCCTACTTGAGTGTAGAGACATTCAGGCCTTGATACCCCTCCAGCCAGCATGGCATCCGCGCGAAGAGAATGAAGCTCATCACAGGCAAGTTTGACTGCATAAAGAGATGATGCGCATGCAGCATCGAGAGTATAGCTTCCGCCTCCGAGCCCTAAGCCTTTGGCCAAAATAGAAGCTGGAAGGCTGGTTACTCTGCTTGTTAGACACTGCGCCCTGGTAAGTGGTTTGCTAATGGAAAAATCACTGTTTTTGAAGAGTTTTTCTTCAAATGATTTTCCTATGATTTCTCTGGTTATTGAAGAAGAAGAATCAGTAGGCAGTGCGATTGCAGCAAGAACAGTTCCAATGCGTTCTTTATTGATTGTTGAAATATTGCAGTTTGAAAGCGCTTTTTTGCCTGTATGAAGAACCAGGTGAAAGAGAGGGTCAAGATCGTTCAGTATGTCCTTGTCAATATTGATGTCTTTGGCGGTGTCTTTTAAATCAGATTTGATTGATTTTAATATGTCATCATGTATAAGACAGGCGCGTTTTGAGAAGGCCTTATCCGGCGCTGGTTCAGGATTGTACATGAACTCAGGTTCAACAATCCACCTTCCTTCAGGCACCTCACAACAGGAGTCCACTTTATTGACAATGTTGTTCCAGAATATATCAATATCAGGAGCTCCGGGGAAAACACCGGCCATCCCAACCACAGCTATAGGTAATTTTTTTTCATTTTTCATGGTTTAAATGTATCACACCTGAAGTTCACGCGTATCTGGTTTGTTTCATAAAGCGTAAGCGTTCACGGAACATTGAAATTAGAAAATAGAAATTTGGCCTTCATGCTTTTGTACCGTTCTTCCCAATTTCTAATTTCCAATTTCTAATTTAATTTCTCCCCAATTTCAAGTTTCAAGCCGTGAACGGTTACCATAAAGCTAAAGCGTCACAAAAATCTATTTCTATACCTGACTAAGTGTTTTAAGGCAAGGGGCAAAAAAAATTGCAGGGTAAACGCATTTAGAATTTGCATCAAATTTGCATGTACATTTTCAGATCAATTTCATGACAAGAAGCCGGAGTAACTTCTCAATAAGTTCGGGCAACTTTTTAAAAATTTTTTATCGTCATTCTCGCGAAGGCGGGAATCCAGTGCTTTTTCGGATTTTCTGGATTCCCGTTTTTACGGGAATGACGTTTGGCACCCGAACTTATTGAGAAGTTTCGAGTTTCGAGGCTTAAAAAATATGACAGAAAAATTAAAAAGCAGATAGGGGAAATACAAAACAGTATTAATAAGGGTCAAAAGTAGACCCCCCCCCTTTTCGCGTCAACTTATAAA
>JAIVWD010000162.1:0-7754 GCA_049190315.1 Deltaproteobacteria bacterium
CAGCCTAACCAACCTGAGTAGTTACGAAAATATCTCTTAATTTTCCCTAATGTCAAATAAAAAAAGCGAAGTCAAAATAATGCTTCGCTTAAAGAATTGAATCAAATGTCTAATTATAGACTTTCAGATAATTCATTTCACAAGGCTAGAAGGAAAAATCTGAGTAAGTCGTGCTGATGTGTACGTCGTCGAGGATTTTGACTGATAACGCAGTGAAATTATTTATCTGAAAGTCTATACCAGCCTTCAGGATGACTTTTGTGCCACTTCCAGGCTGTTTCAATTATTGTAGAAAGATCGGCAAATTGAGGTTTCCAACCAAGCTCCTTGACAGCCTTTTCGCTGGAACCAATCAGCACGGCAGGATCACCCGGACGTCTCTTTGTAACCCTTGAAGTAATTGTCCTGCCCGTAACATTTCGTGCAACCTCAATTACTTCTTTTACTGAAAAACCGTCACCATTCCCTAAATTATATTCTCCTTCCTGCATGCCATTCATAAGCCTCTCAAGGGCAAGAAGGTGGGCCTGAGCCAGATCGGCAATATGGACATAATCTCGAATACACGTGCCATCTTTTGTTGGATAGTCATCTCCAAAAATATCTATCCTCTCCCTCTGCCCAAGGGCTGTCTGAAGCACCAGAGGGATAAGGTGTGTTTCAGGCCTGTGATCCTCTCCAACCTCACCGTCCGGGTCTGCTCCGGCTGCATTAAAATAACGCAAAGAAACATATTTTAAACCATAGGCATTACTGAAATCCTTCAGAATCTGTTCCACCATGAGCTTGCTTCTGCCATAAGGGGTTATCGGATTTTGTGGATGCTGTTCCGTAATAGGAATCTCTATTGGTTCCCCATAGGTAGCGCAGGAGGAAGAAAAGATGAAGTATTGGACATTATTCTCAATCATAACCTCAAGCAAATTGAGAGTATTTGCCACATTATTCCGGTAATACTTACCAGGTTCTGATACTGATTCTCCAACATAACAAAATGCAGCAAAATGCATGACAGCCTCAACGTGATACTCTGCAAATATGCTTTTCAGCAGTTTTGAATCCGCCATGGAACCTTCAATAAAGGTCCCCCACCTTACTGCCTGCCGATGACCGTATACAAGATTGTCGAGCACTATGGGATTATAACCCTTTTTTGCCAGATATTTACACATGTAAGAGCCGATATAACCCGCTCCTCCAACAACCAGGATGTTTTTCATGAATCTTAAGTTTCCCTCATTTTTAAATATTTTCTTGGCGCTTATTAGCGACTCCAGCGCTCCTCCCTTTAAAGACCCCCGACCCCAATGTTTCTTTACTTACTTATAGGATGTCCCGCACTTCCCAACCTCACGCACTGACCCCATGACGCTAAAGCGCTTGTCGTTGTTTGGCTAAATAATGTTGGTCCAACGCTTGACGGAGATAAGATTTTATCACCGCTTGACGGCTAACATTCATTTTTTTGCTATGTCATCCAACTCCTTCAGCATATCAAGGGTAAAATCAACATTAACTCTCTGAACAGGAGGCCTCATCTCACCTTCATTTGTAAAAAACTTTGAAACATTGTCTCCTTTCATCGCCAGTTCAGCGATTTTATCTGCGGTTGGAGACTTTTTCTTAGCTGTTTTTTTCATATAGTTCTTCCTCTTGCTTGGTTGTCTTCAAACTTGAATCTCATATCAATTAAACATATAACTGTTATACCTGTCTGTAAAGGCAGAAGTTGCTATAGCGTTCAGAAAAAGCGTATGAGAGGACCATTTATCAAGAGAATTGACCCCAAGCAACCACTAAAAAGCATAAATATCCATTGGTTGAATAAGTTATTTACTTACTTATGGACGTACTTCGCGGCTCAACATAAGGCAAAAGTTAATATTTAAGATGTGGTCCGTTGTCTTCCCCGAACGTATTTCTCTCCTATTTTGTAAAAAAAACTTAATGCAATAATCAAGGTTGACCCCAAATAGTGAGGTATTTTTTCCCAAAGGTTTATCCACGTTTTTTCTTGTTTTTCCTTCTGGGATGTTGTAGCATTGTATGAAATATGTAAAGTAGGATAACAAGGAGACAAGGAAATGTTAGCAAAGATCACTACAAAAAATCAGATCACGATTCCCAAAAAAATTATTGATCGAATGCCGGATGTAAAATATTTTGACGTCGAACTGAAAGATGGCTTTATTATGATGAAACCATTGAAATTTTACGATACTGATCTGGAACAAATTAGATTCAAGATCAAGAAGCTTGGTCTGAAACAGAATAACGTGGCGGAAGCGATAAAATGGGCAAGGTCAAAGTAAGACGCGTTGTTATAGACACAAACGTGATTGTTTCCGCTTTCCTGTTTAGCGGTACGCCGGGCAAGCTAATACCGATATGGAAAAGTGGGCGCATACAACCTCTTATTTCTCGGGAGATCATCGACGAATACCTCAGTGTCTTAGCTTATCCGAAATTCAAGTTGTCCGAACAAGAAATAGAATTTATAATTTATCATGAAATCTTACCTTATTTTAGAATTGTCAGAGCCAAGCATGGCCCCGTAATTATTCAAGACGATCCTTCAGACGACAAATTTATCCGCTGTGCCGAAACTGGTAATGCCCAAATCATCATTTCTGGAGACCATCACCTCATTGCTCTAAGATCCTATGGGAAGTTGAGAATACTCACGCCCTCCGAGTTTTTAAAATCTAATTCGCCCACGTCGTGAACCTATATTAGGGTCAATGCCGTTTCCTTAACAAACTGTTTTATAGGCGAAGTGAAATTTTTTCTGTTTTACCTTGTGATTACGTTTATATTTTCTTCCCGGGCGAATTCGCTCAATGGTTTGTACAAAAATTTTCTGAAGCTTTGAGACCATGGTCTGGACGATTTCTATAGGACGTATGAAAAGTAACACAATTGAGTGCTTCATTTTTGAAAGTGCCTGTGCAAAATTGATTTGATACTCAAATTTTCTGTGTTCAGAAATATGTTTGACTTCATCTTTTACAGTCAGAGAAATAACAGCCGTAAGGTTCTTTGAAAATATTTTGGCATGGAAATCCTGATAAACCGACAGGGTGGTTTTGCCGGAAAAATTTTCAACTTGTAACCGGCATTTAATCGTTTTGTAATCTTCTTCTACGGGCCAGCGGAGATGATATAAGTCCGCGAATATATTTTCTGGATACTTATCCATGTCGGTTAATGAAGTAATGAGGATTTCCGTTTCACCAGTGTCCAGTGTAACTCGGACAAGTCGGACTTTGATGGGTTTTTTATCCAGACCAAGTTCTTTACATTTGGAAAAGGATGTCATAGTCGGGTGAAGCTTTACGATGGCCTCTTTTTCGCCTGACAGGTAAAATTTTCTGACAACTTTCCATTTTGTGCAGGATATTCGGGCGCAGAAATTAGCATCCATTGAAAGGATCAGTTTAAAAAGCCAAAAGGCAGGATAACCGCGATCCAGTAACACCAGATCGGTTGGCATTAGTTTCAGAAAATGAAAGGCAGCTAATTCTCTTTCGCCCTGAGCTTTCGGACTGATAATAGCATCAATGGTTATTTTGTTCAGGACATCAAACATCTGTGAGCCTCTGGCTTTTGGGCAACGTTTTCCTTTGGTGACATTCCAGAAGCCGAAGTGCTCTACGATTTCAGGTTCATCAGGCACACGGAGGGTTGTTCCGTCAACAGCCATAAGATTGAACCCATACCAGGAACTGGATTGAAAGTTTGAGTAGAATTGTTCCGTCATAGTATTATTGAGTTCAATAAAAGCATTAAATAGCAGTTTTTTTCGGGCCTTTGACAACGAACCTTTGTTGACGACACGCTCGGCAACTTCCAGATGGTTAACAGCTTTGAAGAAGTTGTCCAGTTCGGTTTGATATGAGCCGTTATTCATATTCATGAGAAAAAATATCAAAGAATGAAATGGCAGTTGTCGCTCTCTTGTAAATGCGGTAGGTGATATTCTGTTGCGCTCCAAAAAATCTTTAGAAAAAATGAGATTTTTTAAAGAAGTAATAAGTTCTGGCACAGAATCGGCAAAGCAGGTTCCGTGCCAAAGTAGTCAGTTTTTTTGATTTTTTCAGACATTTTTTCTCCTTACTTTTAGCTGGTTATTATTGAATTGCTTTACTCTTATTTATATCACAACAAGCTAAATTTACAAGAAAAAACTCTATTTATTTCCTTAAGGAAACGGCATTGAGGCCAACCTTATGATTAACAATGTTTTTTCAAATAAACTAATAACAACTTCCTTGTTATTGTGTTGGATAATTATATTTTTTACTGTTGAAACCGGATATGCCTACTATCGCGTAGCGGATGAAACGGAACATCTCTTTTTTCACAGGGAAAAAGCTTCAGCGCCATGGGGCCAAGGGGAAAAATATTTTGTATTGTATGATAATTTCAACTTTTTTTCCGCAAAACAGCATGATGAGCCAATTATATGCTATGGTTCTGATAATTTTGTACCTGCCGATAAGATTGCCTTTAACCTTCCGATAAATATTTTTATAAAACGATCAGTAACACCTGAAAACCTGCTGACAAATCTTATTTATGCGAATCTCAAATTAAAAAAACAACTTGAAGAATACGAAGCACTCCAAAAAAGAGTTAGTAAGCTCTTAGCCGAACTAAAAGTTCCTTTTTTAGAATCAGATATAATTTTTCCGCAAGAATCAGATAGAGAAAGCTCTATTTACAAAGAAAGGCAAAATCTGGAACAAAAGCACCAGGAAATTATAAGAAAACTCAACTCATTAGCCACATTGCATGGAAATGAAAATCTATCGGCCACAGGCGGTAGTGAATCTCTGGCATTTTTGCCTAGACAAAAAACATCTAAAGGATCAGAGCCCTTAGACATTTTTACACATTTCAAAACAGAAACAAAGACACTTGATCCGGTTATAATGCACGAATATAATTATGGTAAGAGAATAAAAACATCTTTTGATGAAGACACTTCCCTGCCCTGGATATTCAATAGCTTATTGAACGTCGTAAAATATATTTTATCACACAAGATTGAGGTGTTTTTATCATTATTTTTGACTATAATGTTTATAATTGTCTTACTTTCAGTGTTACGTCGTCCAGGGTTACGTCGTCCAGGGTTACCTCGTCGTTAAATGAATCAAAAACTTTAAAAAAATGATAACTTACTCTTACAATACTTCAAGAAACTGTTTTTGGATAGCAGTTATTTGCCTGCTGTTTTTCATTAGCACCGGGTGCATGGAAAGTTCTGAAAAACATTTTAAGAACCTGGATAAAGAAGCAGATAACTATTATGCCCGCCGTGACTATAAAGCTGCCCTTAAAACCTGGAAAAATGCTTTGTCCATCCGGCCTGATTCATCGGCTGTATATCGCAAAATCGGCAATACATACTTAAGGCTGGCCGACCCTTTAGAGGCGGCAGAAGCATTCAGAAATGTGATCCGGCTGCAGCAGGATGCATGGGATGTTAAGCTTGAGCTGGCAAAACTGCATTTAGCTTCCGGAGATATTAACTCAGCAGAAAATCTCTTTAAACAACTTATTATTGAGATCCCTGACAAACCATCAATATATCTTTTCCAGGGCGACTTGATGCTGATTAAAAACAAGCTGAAACAAGCTGAAATATCATACCGTAAGGCAGTTACACTTAATCCGGATTTTGAGCTTGCTTTAATTAAACTGGCAACCTGCTATTTTGTTCAAGATAAATTCGAGATTGCAGAAAAAACTTATAAAATCCTTTCTTCTTTGAAACCTGTATCTATTGAAGTTCTCATTCAAATGAGTAATTACTGGAAGCTGAATGAAAATTTAGAAAATGCAAAAGAATGCCTCCTTAAAGCCGTGCGTCTGGAACCTGAAGACCTTTGTCTTCAAAAAATTCTGGCAGAGTTTTATTATGATACCCGTCAATATGAAGAAGCTGTTCAAACAATAAATGATATTTTAAAAAAAGTACCTGACAACAGAGATGTTAAGAAGCTTTTGGTAGAAATCATGCTTTTTCAAAACAAAACGCATGAAGCACAAATACTTCTTGATGAACTTTCAAAGGAAAAAACATTTGATCCGGAGCTATATTTACTTAAAGGAAAATACCATCTTATTACAAAAAAACATATCCTCGCAATAGGCCAGTATGAGTCATTTGTGGAACTTAAACCAAATATTTCACTTGGCCATTATATGTTAGGACTTGCCTATATGTCAGGAGGGCAAACTCATCTTGCCAGGCAAAGCTTAATGCAGGCTCTTAAGCTTGACCCATATTTTTCTGAAGCAGAGCTGGCTCTGGCTGACATCTATTACAAAAACGAAGAATTTGAGGTATGCCTTGAACATACAAGCAGGGTGTGTGCCAGAGAACCTGAAAATTTTCGGGCATATATGATTAAAGGAAATGCACAACTTGCTCAGGGAAAATATGATAAAGCGATGGCAAATTTTATAACCGCCGGACAGTTGCATCCTCAGGCTTTTGCACCATTATATTTCATGGCCATGACCGCAGAAAAGTCTAATCAGATCAAAGAGGCAATAAAACTTTACAGCACCTTGCTGGCAGACCATCCTGACCTGGCGGATGCAGCACTCAGGTATGCACGCTTTATTATAAAGGCAGGAAAAATTGAGGAGGAAAAGCACATCTTTGAAAAAGCTATAAAAAATGTGCCGAAAAACGGATATCTTTATCACGTCATTGGGGAAGTTTATCTTGCATTAGATAATATGCAGAAATCAAAGGAGAGTTTTAAAAATGCAATTGCTCTTAAGCCGGATTTGGTGACTTCTTACCTCAGGCTGGCAGCAATTCATAAAAAAAGACAAGAGTTAGATGAAGCAAAGAAAATATTAAAAGCCTGTATTAAACATATTCCTGATTTCCCTGAGGCCTATATAGAGCTGGCATATATTTACAACCAGGAGTGGCAAATTAATAAAGCCGTTTCTACGCTTGAAACAGGTATTGCAAAAAATCCAAAGTCTGTATATCTGGCCAATAATTTAGCATGGCTTTATCTGGAACAAGATATAAATATTGATAAAGCCTTTACTCTTGCTCAAACCGCCCATGAATATCGTCCCCATGATCCATCAATAGCTGATACTCTTGGATGGGCTTATTACAAAAAAAACTTTTTTAACCAGGCATTGTGGATTCTAAAAGAAGCCATTAACAAGGCGCCAGACAACCCCTTGATTCACTTTCACATAGGTAAGGTCTTATACGCCATGGGAGACACATCGGCCGCTATGTCCAGTCTTAAAAAAGCTATATCCTTAAACTTAGAGCATCCGTATAAAAAAGAAGCAGAAACATTGCAACAGCAGCTTCAGAATCTTATCGAAAAAACAGATGATTTGGAAGATGCTCCTGATTCCCTTTTAATTTCTCCAGATCTGCAAATATCAGATTTTGAAAAATTACCCTGATCATGGAAAAAGGAATTCCATCCTTCCCACGTTCCCTATTCACTATTTGCCCCAATCTCTTTTTTGTCAAGAGGAAAAATTT
Source organism: Deltaproteobacteria bacterium (assembly GCA_049190315.1). GTDB lineage: Bacteria > Desulfobacterota > Desulfobacteria > Desulfobacterales > ETH-SRB1 > B13-G4. The sequence goes on from JAIVWD010000162.1 coordinate 7,544, forward strand.
GACTTCAAGCAACCACTAAAAAGCCTAAATACCAATTGGTTGAATATGTTATTTACTTACTTATGATGTCCCGCACTTCCCCGAGTATTTGTCTGTGTCTGTCTGCGTGAGTCTGCGGTTAACCCCTGTTCTTCAATATATCCTGATTAAAATTTCGTAACTACTCAGGTGGATAGGCTGAAGACTGTTAGGAAAAAGCGCATTTTGAAGC
>JAIVWD010000163.1:0-7746 GCA_049190315.1 Deltaproteobacteria bacterium
CAGGGATTCCCCTTCTCTGAGCCAATTTTCTTGCATCTAAGTCGTCAGTTAGTACTTTCAAATTCCTTGATATAGCAATGCTTAAGCATGATGACTCACCTTTTCCGAGAAATGCTGCAAATAGCCGGAAAAGGAAATCTTCTTGGGACGATTCTATCTTTAGGATTTTGATCCATCGCCAATCTCTTTTTGGTAGAACACCTCTATTTTCGCCCCGTTTCAGTTCCTCTAAAACATCTTCAGTTACAAAGAAGTTGTTTTTAAGTACCTTGTTTAAAATATCTTCTCTTCCGATCAAAGCAAAATTTGATAATACAGTGTTGTCGACTATGACTCCTTGTTTCACCACTCCCTTATAGCCTCTACCTCTGCTATCACATCTTCTTTAGAAGGGAACCTTATTGGAATGCCTTTGATCCTTAATTCCTTTTGCAATTCCATCCTATCTACCCCTAATAACTCTGCTGCCTTCCCTAAATTTATTTTCTCATCAAGGTAGGCATTTATTACTATGGATTCATGAAGGGAAGGATTTCTTTGCCACAGCTCTTTAAGAGCAGCATCTACGATATCTGGCTGAATTTTACTTAGCTTATGTAATTCTTCTGCTTCCCACTCCATACTCTTTCTCCAAACTCTATTTGTCTATATTAAGAAACTTATATACCGAAACCTTTGCGCCTTTATAACAAATTATCATATGCCTATTCATAAGTCGAGCTTTGTTTCTATAGCGTGCTCTTCCCCATGCCATTCGTGCCTATGATGCCCAGCACTTCACCCTCTTCGACCTTGAAATCGACATCATCAAGAGCCTTGGACCAAACCCTGCGGGACGTCCATAAATAAGTAAATAACTTGCTATTGTCCTGTCATTTATGTGATGTCGCAAAGATGGCCGGACACTACCAATCAAAGGTTAAAGCTCATGGTCACAATGCTTGAAAAAAAATTGGAACCGGGTCTTGATTAGCGCACTTATTTGTTATACCAGGCATTAGCAGGCATGGAAGCATGACCCAAGCAATCTTACCTGCCTGCAGGAGTTAGAAAACAAGGGGGACGGCTCGGAACTCACAACAAGCCAATCAGTCATGAGAGGACAGAAAATCGCCGAGGAGCAAAGCAGGGGGGATAAGGCTGAAGGTGGAGGGTAGCTTTAGTTCAGTCAGCCTTCAGCCTATCTTTTACACCCGGTCAAAATGGGAGAAATGCATACTAAATGTTGCTCGGCCCTGGGTTGCGGATCTTAATGAAGTTGAGTAACCGAACATCTGAGCCAGAGGGATTTTTGCTTTTATTGACTGTAATCCTGTTTTAGGCTCTATAGATTCAATTTTTCCTCCCCGGGAATTAAGATCACCGATAACGTCTCCCATGAAAGATTCCGGAACAAACACTTCAACAGACATAATCGGATCCAGGAGAAAAGGCTTTCCTTTCAATAGAGCATCTTTGCAGGCCATGGATGCACAAACAGTATATGCGAGTTCCGAGGCAAGCGATTCTTTGCAGGATCCACCTGTAACAATTGCTTCAATATCTACAACCGGGTATCCCATCAATGCCCCGTTTTCCAGAGATTCCATAACTCCTTTTTCAATGGCATGAATAAAGACTTCAGGGATTGTTTCAGGGGAAATTTCTGATCTGAATTTTTTGCCCTTTCCTCTGGTTAGCGGCCTGAGTTTCAATTTTACTTCGCCAAAAAGGTGATGCCCGGCGATTTCCTTGTCAAATACAGCAGACGCTTCAGACTCACCGGCTATGGTTTCTCTGTATACAACCTGTGGCTTCCCTACATTAACGCTTGTGTGAAATTCACGCTGCATCCGGCTGATTATGACTTGCAGGTGAAGTTCTCCCATGCCGGAAAGAATTTTCTGCCCTGTATCTTCATCTTCACGAAGCCTCAATGTTGGATCTTCCGCCAGAAATTTATCAAGAACCTGGTCCAGTTTTTCCTGGTCGGCATGGGTTTTCGGCTCTATGGCCACAGATATTACGGGTTCATAAAATTCTATCTTTTCAAGCAATACAGGATGATCAATGCTGCAAAGCGTTTCACCTGTTGAAGATTCTTTTAATCCTATGACCCCAACGATGCTGCCTGCACCAGCCTTTTCCACACGCTCTCTTTTATTGGCATGCATTCGTAGAATACGGGCAAGTTTCTCTTTTTTCTTGCGAAAAGGATTATAAACATCGTGACCGGCTTCCATTTTTCCGCTGTATATTCTGACATAGGAGAGTTTTCTTCCTTCGATCATTGAGACCTTGAATATCAGCGCTGCCAGCGGCTCAGTATCTTTTGCCGGGCATTCAATCGGTTTGCCGGTATCGGGATGTGATCCTTTAATGGGGGGAATGTCCACAGGGCTGGGAAGGAAACGTATAATTGCATCAAGGAGAGGCTGAATTCCTTTATTTTTCAGGGCGCTTCCGCATAATACAGGAACCAGATTTAAATTAATAGTTGCCTTTCGTATAGCATTAAGAAGGCTTTCATCGGTGATTGGAGATTCGGAAAGATATGCCTCCATTATTTCGTCATCGACTTCGGCCGCAGTTTCAATAAGCTTTTCGCGATATTCATTTGCTTTATCAATATATTCACTGGATATATCTTCAGTTGAGTATGTATCTCCAAGCGTGTCATCGTCCCAGATAGTCTGTTTCATTTTAATCAGATCTATTATTCCCACAAAGTTTTCTTCAATTCCGATCGGCAGTTGCATAATAAGAGGATCTGCGTTCAGCTTTTCTTTCATCATATTTATTGTGCCGAAAAAGTCAGCTCCGATTCTGTCCAGCTTGTTGATAAAGGCTATTTTGGGGACAAGATATTTGTCAGCCTGTCTCCAGACTGTTTCCGATTGCGGCTCCACGCCTCCGACGGCACAGAAAACACCTATGGCGCCGTCAAGCACTCTCAGAGAGCGTTCTACTTCGATTGTAAAATCGACATGCCCTGGAGTGTCTATGATATGTATTTCGTTATCCTTCCAGAGACAGGTAGTAACAGCGGAAGTAATGGTGATACCTCTTTCCTGTTCATCGGGCATCCAGTCCATTACGGCTTCACCGTTATGGACTTCGCCGATTTTGTGTGATCGGCCGGTATAATAAAGCACTCGCTCTGTAACGGTTGTCTTTCCGGCATCAATGTGTGCCATAATACCGATATTTCTTATTCTGTTAATATTGTTCTTTTTCATCATCTTATCAATAGCATGTTGGCTTTAAGGGGGAAACGCAGATCAATATGGCCTGCCAGAGTCATGGATTCGTGTCCTCCAATCAGTATTTTTACGGCATTAATTCCGGAAATGTTTAGAGTTAATGAATTAACTATCGAGTATATTGTAATAAGTTCTGTTTTAATTCCGCCGGGATGATGCTCTTTAACTTCTTCTGTTAAGTCTATATAAGCGGTTCCATCTTGTGTGACATACAGAGCGCTGAGAGTTGTGCCCACAGGTATTGTTCGCATAAGCCCTTCAAGCGGTCCTTTTATAAGAGCCTCAATTATGGTTTTGCCGAATTCTGCAGGATCAGGAGATTGAGAGATGGTTCTTTCTTCAGCTATGAGAAAGGAATTGCCTTTATCAGCAAAGTATAGATGAACTCTTTTCTTATCTAATTGTTGCGGGTTTACATTTTGGACATTTTTTTCAAGTTCATTCAAACGCGGCGATTTTTCGGGCCTGTTGTGAACAATGAGATATATAGCGCTTAAAGCTATAACAGCTATTACAATATATAAAATATGACGCTTTTTGCCCATAACTGCTCAGGTTGTCAGGTTCACGGTTCACAGTTCACGGTTGGTTGCCTTGATCTCTTCATACAAAGAATTTCGATTTTTAAGCCAATATAAATATTATGTCAAGAGAAGACGGGCAACATGAAAGGGCTCGCTCAAAAATAACTTGGTAGAATTTGTGCCCAAATTTGCCGTAGATTTAATCGATCTGATTGAGCAAAACCGCAGGAATAGCGAGCTATTTCGAGGACTTTTGCGAATGAAGATCGGTTAAAGATATGGTGAAGTTGGGATGCAAAAAATACAAAATAAAAAGCCCGGCATGCAAATGCATAACCGGGCTTTTTTATGAAAAACAATAAATATTAGCCTGCAAAGGCTTTTTCGAAATTTGGAACAACCTGTTTTTTGCGGCTCATAACTCCTTCCAGCCAGACTTTTCCGCCCTCCGGGGCAATGCCAAAAGCCTTTTGGACAACAGCCTCATCATCAGATGCGATAAGCATTTCAGAGCCTTCTTTCATGATGTCGGTTAACAGCAGGAATACGGAATGTCTGCCGCCTTCTGTCTTAAGAGCCTTGATATCGTCAGCAAGGGCTGGTTTGACACTATCCAGAATGGACAGGTCAACAACCTCAAGCTGGCCGATTCCCACTTTGTTGCCGCTCATATCAAAGTCTTTGTAATCTCGCAATACAAGTTCCCTTGCGGGTGTGCCTTCAACCGCTGACTTAACCTTGAACATCTCCATGCCCAGTGCGGCCAAATCTGATTCGCCGGCAATCTTGGCCAGAGCATCAGCAGCTTCCTTGTCCTGGTCTGTGCAGGTAGCTGACTTGAAAATGACTGTATCGCTCAGGATGGCGCACAACATAATGCCGGCAATAGGCTTGGGGATTTCAACTCCAAAGAATCCATACATTTCTTTTAGCACGGTGCATGTACAGCCAACAGGCCAAATCCAGCATTCCAGGGGATTTGAAGTAGTTACGTCGCCGAGTTTGTGATGGTCAACAATGCCCAGAATTTCAGCATCTTTTAAGTCATCCAGACTCTGTGCAAGATCAGAATGATCAACCAGGATAACCTGCTTGCCGGCACCGCTGGTTATGATTTCGGGTGCGCTGACTCCGAATTTTTCCAGAATAAAGTTGGATTCAGGATTCAAGTCGCCCTGTACAACGGGTACAGCCTCAACGCCTATCTTGCTTTTCAGATCAGCAAGAGCAATAGCGGCACACACAGAATCACTATCAGGATTTTTGTGCCCGTAAACATAAACTGCCATATTAAACCTCCCAAATTTTTAATTAAATTTACTATTTTACTGCCAGACTAATTGCCAAACTATAGTTAAAAAATATGTAACTACTCAGGTGGATAGGCTGAAGGCTGAAGACTGTTAGGAAAAAACGCATTTTAAAGCCATGTTTGGTGCAAGAATCAGATATTTCCGCCAAAGTACGGCAATCGTGATCTTCTGACCCCTTCAGCCTAAACAGCTTCAGCCTAACTACGTGAGTAGTTACAAAAATATTTTTTATCAAATGGCATAATATGGTGCTGGTGTCAAGAAACAAAAACCGAAAATTTTGTAAATTGTATTCAGTTCATCAAATTCATTTATTATTTTTTTTGCAAATACATAATTATTATTGTAGATAGTGTCCTGTCATCTATGTAGTGTCGCAAATATGGCCGTCATTCCCGCGGAAGCGGGAATCCAGAAGCACCGAAGTAGTCAGAAATGCTTGTCCTCGACCTGATCGGGGAATGGATTCCCGCCTTCGCGGGAATGACGAGTGCCTGATACGATATTTCACGCATGACACGACACTAGGCAGGTAACGCATTTTTCGAATTTTCCGACAACACAGGAGGATTTCCATGTGGGAATATACTGAAAAACTAAAAGATCATTTCCTTAACCCTCGAAATGTCGGCATCATTGAAGATCCTGATGGTATGGGGGAAGTTGGTTCCATGGCGTGTGGTGACGCCCTGAAACTTTTTTTTAAACTTGATGAAAACAAAAAAATCAAGGATGCAAAATTCCAGACTTTTGGCTGCGCCAGCGCAATTGCATCTTCATCGGCTTTAACTGAAATAATAAAAGGTCTTACACTGGAAGAAGCTAAAAAGGTTACAAATGAAGATATTGCCGATTTTTTAGGAGGTCTTCCAAAAGAAAAAATGCATTGTTCGGTTTTGGGCAGAGATGCACTTGAAAAAGCGATTGCCAATTACCTCGGCGAGGAAGATAAAAAGGTTGAGGGTGAAATTGTATGCGAGTGTTTTGGTGTAACCGACCTGGAAATAGAACGTGCCGTCAGGGAGAACAATCTTTCAACGATTGAGGATGTCACTGATTATGTTAAGGCAGGCGGAGGGTGCGGCAATTGCCACGAAAAAATTCAGGAAATAATAGACTCGATACTTGGCAGAGAACATCCTGTGAAGAAAAAACCGGCAAAGTTGACCAATATTCAAAAAATCAAGATGATTGAAGAGACTTTTGAGCGTGAAATCAAGCCCGCCCTCAGAAAAGACGGCGGCGATATTGAACTCGTTGATGTGGATAGAAATACGGTTTTTGTGAGATTGCGCGGCATGTGTGCGTCATGCAGCAAATCGCAGGTAACGCTTAAGCATTATGTAGAGACAAAACTTCGAGAACTTGTTTCTTCCGAGCTTGTAGTTGAGGAGGTCCAGCAATGAAAATTATTTATGTTGACAACAATGCCACTACACAGGTTGCTCCTGAAGTTCTTCAAGAGATGCTCCCATACTTTACTGAAACCTACGGAAATCCTTCAAGCATACACTCCTTTGGCGGAAATGTAAGTTACAAATTAAAGGAAGCACGTGCAAAACTGGCGGCTCTTTTGAGGGCTGCACCCGAGGAAATCGTATTTACCGGTTGCGGTACTGAAAGTGACAATACCGCAATAAAGGCAGCAATATTGTCGAGCCCTGATAAGAAGCATATCATAACCACACGGGTTGAGCACCCTGCCATTAAAAATTTGTACGAATATCTTTCAAAGAAGGGTTATCGTGTGACATTTGTTCCGGTTGACGGTAAGGGAAATCTGGATATTGATTTTCTTTATAAAAATCTCAGTGAAGATACGGCTGTTGTCAGTATTATGTGGGCAAACAATGAGACAGGAGTTATTTTTCCGATAGAAGAAATCGTTGCAGTTATAAAGGAAAGGGGGATTATTTTTCATACAGATGCTGTCCAGGCGGTTGGAAAGATTCCTGTTGATGTAAGTAAGGTAAATGTGGACATGCTTTCGATTTCGGGCCACAAGATTCATGCGCCTAAAGGCGTAGGCGCTCTATACATACGCAAGGGAACCAGATTTTTTCCTTTTTTAATAGGGGGGCATCAGGAAAAGGGCCGAAGGGGAGGTACGGAAAATGTTGCTTCCATTATAGGACTTGGAAAGGCCGGTGAGTTGGCGGCTGATAATTTAGAGGTAGAAAGCGGCAGGGTAAGGCTTTTAAGAGATAAGCTTGAAAATGGAATTTTAAAACGCGTACCGAATTCAATGGTAAACGGAGATAGAGAGAATCGTCTTCCGAATACTACAAGCATAAGCTTTGAATTTGTTGAAGGCGAGGCTATTCTTTTGATGATGGATGAATTCGGCATTTGTGCTTCATCGGGGTCGGCATGCACATCAGGTTCACTGGAACCCTCGCATGTCTTACGTGCAATGGGAGTGCCGTTTACTGCCGCTCATGGCTCTATTCGTTTCAGCCTGAGCAAATATAATACCGAAAAGGAGATAGATTATATCATTGAAAAGCTTCCGCCTATTATTGCCCGCTTGAGAGAGCTTTCTCCCTTTTGGGATAAGTGATTTACTCAAGTTTCGCACCCCTTCTATGCAACAAAAGCTTTAAGGGGCAGGTGTTAGATAGTTTTTTTAAAAAGCAAAATATGTTCACTCTGGTTTTGGCAACGGCA
>JAIVWD010000164.1:0-7745 GCA_049190315.1 Deltaproteobacteria bacterium
TGAAATAATCATTATGAGCGACAAAGCATATTGCATAACTATTCTCATGATTAAATGCCGCATTTTACTGCCTTATACTTAAATGTTGCTCGAAAAAATTATTATCAAATCTAAAGTCTTCACAAAATAAGCGTTTGCCGACTTCATATAGCCTCAAGAGCCTGCCGTAACTCATTTTTATAACGTTGCGCCCCATTAATTTGTGTTAATAGCTGAAACACACGGACTTTTTCTTTGCCATCAATTATGGCTTTTATCCATCGTTGTTTATCAACTAATGAACTGATATGTTCCGGAACACCGGGTGGATTAAACTGTAATAAAATATAAGCACAGTATACCCAGTGTACGTGAGAAACAACTGATGTAAACCATTTGGGAGCAACTTCTTCAAAACCGAGAAACATTTTAATTTTTTTGTGAAAAATCTCTATTGCCCATCGAATCCGATACCCTATGAGAATCTGTCGTGCTTTTGCCTTTAAATCATTGCAAGCCAAGTACTTTCTGCGACCATCCGGTCTTTTTCTAAATTCCGAACAAATCAGTTGAACTTTTCCGACATAACGTAGGTATCCAATGATCTGTCTTATGCGAAACTCCATTCGCTTTCTTTTAGCACTATTCGTGGGTACACGAACAGTCTGCCATTTTATCCTGCGATGATTTTTAAAGAACTCTGCTATTTGACTCCACCCTTTTGATTTAGGAGTATTCGAATATTCATTTTCTGATTTGACGCTTCTCGTCTTTTTTAAAGCTATGATAAACTGCCATTTTTTCTTAGCGATTGCTTTCTCAATATTTCTATCGTCATATCCGCTGTCCGCAGCTACCAAGACCTCCCTGGGATTATGAGAACCAATATAATCGGCTAAATTCAAATTATTAATGTATTCAATCACTAATTCATTCTCGGTCTTATACTCCAACTTATTTTTACGGCAATAATTCTTAGAATAAAATGGTATAGGAGGCAGAGGAATTAGCACGTCATTGATTATTATAACAATATTTGTCCATTGATGACCGATTACAAAGCCTTTACCATGATTAAACCGTTTGGAGTTATCCGTATGCAAACTTGATCTGTGTTGGATTGTACTGTCAATTAAAATTGCTATTTTCCATGGAAGTTTGTTGTTTGCCAAGTAATTCATAACGTTTGAAAATTGTTTGGCTTGTTTCTTGGATAAATCATGCAAAGAAAGAATAGCTAATTCAGAGTGATTCTTCAAAAACTTGCTAAATTGGGAAGTGTTTATTCCAGAAAATCTTGCTGCTTCTTGCAATGAATGTTTACGGGTTGATATCATTAAAAATAGAAGATACCAAAGGCAAACAAGTCTAAGACGATATTTTACTGGAACATGTGTGGACAGCCAATTTGTAAGTTTATTAAAATTCATAACCGCCTCCGTTATATTTATGGTTAGCAACCGCACGGGGGCGATGATAATGTAAAATATATCAACCCAAAAGTCTAATGGATTTTTATCTTCTTGATATTATTACATATTTGACATAAGTTTTATTTTGTAGTATCAAGTTCTTTAGGCCTCCCTGTGATCCAAAACAATTGTTGATATATAGTCAACGATTCGAGATCTCAGCGTGGATACGCTGCAGGGAGGTCGCTTCTTCTGCTTTTCACTATTTTCAGGCTTTTGAAGGGACTTGATCTTCAAAACCATTGGCTATTAAGCATTTCAGAAATTTATTGTAAATTTCGAGCAACGTTTAAGTTATATATCTCCATTTTCCTGAAAGCTAAAGTATCCTTTATGATTAAAAATGATGTGATCCAGCAGCCTGATTCCCAGCGTTTCTCCGGCCGATTTTAGCTGTTTTGTAATTTCAATATCTTCTCTGCTTGGCGCTAAGGTTCCTGCTGGATGGTTGTGGGCTACGATTATTGAGGATGCCCGATCGGTGATCGGATCGGCAAAGACCTCTCTTGGATGCACTTGTGTCTTGTTGACAAGGCCAACGGAAACCACCCGGCTCGTTATCACTTCATTGGCGCCGTTAAGAGAGAGGCATATAAAATGTTCCTGCTTTCGGTCTGCAAAATGGCTGATCAACGGAAGTACTTCTGCAGGAGATGATATTTTTGTTCCTTCCGGCCTGATCCTGCGGCGGGCAAACTCCAAGGCAGCAGTAATAAGTGCTGCCTTGGCTGATCCAACACCTTCAATCTGTTGAAGGGCATTAACATCAGCCGTGCCACCACTTTGATCAATAACTTTCAATATATTGTTTGCCAGCGTCATTACATCATGTTTTTTTGTTCCGCTTCCCAGCAAAACGGCCAGTAATTCAAGATCTGAGAGAGCTGCAGCGCCTTTGAGCTGGAGTTTTTCTCTTGGACGGTCTGATTTGGGAATGTCGAATATTCGTTTTTTCATAATTATCCGGGTTTTTAATCCAACTTTTCTACTTCCATGCCAAAAGCTTCGGCAACAGCCGGGTAAGTTATTTTTTCTTTATAGATATTGACTCCTTTTGCCAAAGATGGGTCAGACTTAATTGCGGCTTCCGGTCCCATATTTGCCAGCTTTAGGACATATGGAAGGGTTGCGTTGCTGAGAGCATACGTGCTTGTTCTCGGAACAGCGCCCGGAATATTAGATACACAATAATGAATAACCCCATCAACTAAATAAGTAGGATTTGAGTGGGTAGTAGGTTCGGTGGTTTCTATGCAGCCGCCCTGATCAACAGAAACATCAACAACTACACTGCCCGGGTTCATTGTGCTTATCATTTCGTGCGTGACCAGTTTTGGTGCTTTTGCGCCTTTTATCAGCACTCCGCCTATAAGCAGGTCTGCCCTGTGGACTGTTTCGGCAATATTAAGAGGGTTTGAACTCAGGGTGATCAGTCTTCCTGAGCGCACGTCATTAAGGTAACGCAGCCGATCTATATCAATATCAATTACCATTACATGTGCTCCCATGCCCAGCGCCATCTGTGCTGCGTTTTTTCCTACAACTCCTGCGCCGATAATTGCTACGTCAGCCGGGCGTACACCAGGTACACCTCCAAGCAGCTTGCCACGGCCGCCATTTTCTTTTTCCAGATAGTGGGCACCAATCTGGATTGCCATACGTCCGGCCACTTCGCTCATAGGGGTCAGCAGAGGCAATTGTCCGTTTGAAAGCTCAACAGTTTCATAAGCTATTCCGGTAACCCCTCGGTCCATCATCTCGCGCGTTAATTGCTCATCTGCCGCCAGATGCAAAAAGGTAAAAAGCGTTAGATCCGGCCTCATAAAATCATATTCTACAGGTTGTGGCTCTTTTACCTTTACAACGATTTGAGCGCTCCATGCTTCGGCGCTGGTTGACACGATTTTTGCCCCGCAAGTTTCATATTCCGCATCTGAAAAACCACTGCCCTCTCCCGCACCTGTTTCCACAAGCACCTGATGCCCTGCCTGAGCAAGCTGGCGCACACCTCCAGGTGTAATCCCAACTCGGTATTCATTGTCTTTAATTTCCTTAGATGTTCCAATGATCATCTTAAATCCTCCGTAGACGAAACAGGTCGTCTCATCTTTTTTATTTTAGCCCGATGCTTTTTAGCTTCCATAGCACGTTTTTTTGATGCAAGAGAGAGTTTAGTCTTAATTCGGGTTTTAGGCTTTTCAGATGCTTTGCGGATTAATTTTATAAGACGATTAATTGCGTTTTTTCGGTTTTGTTTTTGTGATCGAAAACGTTTTGCCTCTATAATGAGAATTCCGTGTTCAGTAATTCTTCTACCGGCAAGGCGAATAAGGCGGTTGCGAACATCATCAGAAAAGGCAGGTGAATTTTTAGCATCAAAACGAAGCTGAACCGCCGTTGCTACTTTATTTACATTCTGCCCGCCCGGGCCGGATGCCCGAATAAAATCAAATTTGATTTCATTTTCTTTAATTGCAATTGTGGGAGTGATGTGGATCATTTTAGAAAATTTATCATCTCAACTGGTTATTCCGAAATTTTTTCGACATTATCGTATAAAAAAACTTTCAGGTCAAAGGGTTTTCCAGATAAAAAATATGTTGCTATTGTAAATAAAAGTGTTATTTTAATAGATTGACTGCTTAACGTCATGGTAGGACTTTCCAGTACACAGAACACCCTGCTATAAATTTTTATCGATCACCAGCTCCTTCCTTGCTCCAAGCAATCCTTATAAAATTGCATTGGCACAACTGGTTAGCGACAAAGATATGTTTATGCTCTGAATAAAAATCAGAGAATATGTTTGGAATACGGATTATACAAGATAAACAGTATGTTATGAGGTAACCGTTCACGGTTTACAGTTACCGGTTCACGGTTGAAAAAACAGATTGAAAAAACTGTGAACCGTGAACGGCTACAAATACAGACTAATACAGTGAAATTATGGACCAGAAGTTAATTAGAAACATAGCGATTATAGCTCATGTCGATCATGGCAAAACCACTCTTGTTGACCAGTTGTTTAAGCAGAGCGGCATGTTTCGCGACAACCAGACCATGACCGAACGGCTCATGGACTCCATGGACCTGGAGCGGGAACGCGGCATCACCATAACCTCCAAGAACGGTTCTTTCCGATACCGGGATTACGTGATTAATATCATCGATACTCCCGGCCATGCTGATTTCGGTGGCCAGGTTGAGCGGGTGCTGCGCATGGCTGACGGTTGCCTGCTACTGGTGGATGCCCAGGAAGGCCCCATGCCGCAGACCTATTTTGTGCTGAAAAAGGCCCTGGCTATCCAGCTTCCGGTGCTGGTGGTGATAAACAAGATTGACAAGCCCGCGGCCCGGGCGAACTGGGCCGTGGATCAAGTGTTCGATCTATTTGTTAAGCTGGAGGCTCCGGACGAACTGCTCGATTTTCCGGTGGTCTTTGCTTCGGCCAAGGCTGGATACGCCATCAACGATCCTGACGATCCCATTGACGGCGCATCCATGGTGCCGCTCATTGAAAAAATCATCGCCCATATCCCGCAGCCGGCAGGTGACCCGCAGGCCGTGCTTCAGCTACAGGTGAATACCATTGATTATTCTCCTTATCTGGGCAAGCTCGGCATTGGCAGGGTGGTAAACGGCTCCATGAATATCAATCAAAATATTGCGGTGGCAAAGCGGGACGGCAGCCTTGCTCCTGCCCGCATTACCAAGATATTTCGCTTTGAGGGGGATCAAAAAGTGCCGGTTGAGACAGCCTGCGCCGGAGAAATTGTGGCTGTAGCCGGCATGGACGACATCAACGTGGGCGTCACCTTCACCGACCCGGATGATCCCAGACCACTTCCGATCATTAATATCGATCCTCCCACAGTGTCGATGTATTTCATTCCCAACAATTCTCCTTTTGCCGGCCTTGAGGGCAAATTCGTTACCTCCCGCCATATAGAGGAACGATTGCACAGGGAGACCATGTCTGACGTCGCCATCTGCGTTGAATCGCTGGGAGCTGGCGCCGGCTTCAAGGTTTCAGGTCGTGGGGAGCTGCACCTTTCGATTCTTATCGAAAAAATGCGGCGTGAGGGATACGAGTTTCAGGTAACCCGGCCACAGGTCATCATGAAAGAAGAAGACAGTCAACTGCAGGAACCATATGAGGAATTGACCATTGATGTGGACGAACAATACCAGGGAGCGGTCATAGAAAAGCTTGGCAGACTGAAAGGGCAAATGCTGGAGATGAGCCGCCGCAACGAGATAATCAGGTTGATTTACAAGGTTCCAACCCGCGGTCTTATCGGATTCCGCAGCGAATTTCTTTCCGATACCAGGGGTATGGGGGTGATGAATTATGTTTTTGCCGGTTACGGCCCATTTGCCGGTGAGATGTTAAATCGCAGCAATGGCGCGCTTGTAGTTAAGGATGCCTGCACCACGGTGGCCTATGCTCTCTTCAATCTGCAGGAACGGGGCATACTCTTTCTTGGGCCAGGAGTAAAGGTCTATAGCGGCCAGATCATCGGTGAACGCTCCAGGTCTGGCGACCTGGTGGTGAACCCGGCCAAGGGTAAGCAATTGACCAACATGCGGGCCTCGGGTACGGATGAAAGCGTCACGCTCACCCCGCCGCATCGCCTGAGCCTTGAAGACTGCATTGCCTTTATCAACGATGATGAACTGGTGGAAGTGACCCCGGCCGCCATTCGGCTGCGAAAACGGAACAGTTTAAATGCCGGGGGTAGAGCCGGGTGCAATTAAAAGTGTTGGTTTTTGAGTGAATTTTGTGGATTTTTTTGCTTGGGTCTATAGACATCGGAGGCTAAATGATGTAAGTCAGCATGGGAACTCATAAATTTAGGAGGATACCATGGCTGAAAAACAAAGGAGTTTTGAAGAACGTCTAAGGTCTTATCCACATTTAAGATCAAGGTTTGAGAGGTTGCTGGATTTAGTGGAAGATGCAGCGGGTGATTTTGACAAGGCAGATAAAGCTGAGCAACAGGTTATAGAGGAATTGAGGCGAATGGGAAATGAGATTTTACACGATTGGGCAGAGAACAAGGAGTCGGTCAAGGTTAAAGAAGCTCGTAACGATCGAGGTAAATTGACCGGTAACGGTAAAAAAAACTCTATTGGTACACGACATACGGAAAGATAGTGGTTTTTGAACATACTTTTTTACAAGACGGACATCTATTACGTCCATTTTCACGGGTAGCGGAAGTGAAATGCAGAGGTTATTCTTGGCCACTTCAGCGACGAATTACAGATTTTGGTTCTGATGATGCCTTTGCCAAAGTAAACGACAAACTTGCCGAGCACTATGGAATCAGTATACCGGACAGTTCTGCGCGGAATATTACTGAGGAACATGCTCATGCGATAAGGAGAAATGAATGTCTAAAGGATGAAATTCCCGCTCGGGACGGGGTAGATTATCTGATCGGCGGTATGGACGGCACGATGATCCCGATAGTGAAAGTTGTCGACAAGACGGATGCAGGAGAGCCATCAGATAAACGTAAGACGCGTAAAGTCGGTTGGAAGGAAGGACGTTTAACTCTTGCTTATTCAAAAGGGGTAGTAGATCCTATTTTTGGCGCTACTATGGGCAATCCTGATCAAACGGGAGATCATTTGCTGGACTGTGCTATTCGCGCCGGATTGGGACAGCAGACCAAAGTACATTGTTGCGGTGATGGTGCTTCATGGATTGTGGATCAAGTCGACAGGGTCTTTGGTTTCCAGGCCGAGTATCTGATTGATTTCTATCATCTTTGTGACTACCTTGCCGCAGCATCGAAACCTTGTGTTCCGGATAATCCTACTGTATGGCTGGAAACACAGAAGCAACGAATGAAAGAGAACCGATCCGTAGAAGTCCTTCAAGAATTAGAACCCCACATAGAACATATTTCAGTCAAAGACGAACAAGCGCCTGTAAGAAAATGCCACCGTTACATCAAGAATCGTCCCTGTCAGTTTAACTATAAAGGAGCATTGGAGGCTGATCTGCCAATCGGTTCCGGTAGGGTGGAAAGTGCACACCGCTATGTAATCCAGGATCGACTTAAAATTGCAGGTGCTTGGTGGAAGGAAGATAATGCGCAGAACATGTTGGCATTAAGAACTTTACGAGCAAACAGTGATTGGGAAAACTATTGGGATCAAAATATCAAAAAAGCTGCATGATTCTACCCAACACTTTTAATTGCACCCGCTAAACCGAGCTGGACTCCTTTGTTCTTAAGAAACATTTTTCCTCCTTAACTCCCGGTGCAGCATACTTCG
>JAIVWD010000165.1:0-7640 GCA_049190315.1 Deltaproteobacteria bacterium
ATGCTGAAATTATCTCAACCCGCTGTGAGTTTGTCTGTGCACAAAAGCCAGCCTGTTGGCCCGGACATTCGATGAATATGAAAGAAAAAGATCAGGTGAAGAACTCGATAATGCTCCGAGAATACCGGTTATTAGTAAATTTATTGAAACTGAGCTAAACAGGCTTGCTCAAAACAAACCTGACAAAACGGAGCTTAAAGACTATTCTGAGCTTAATAGAGTATTCCGAAAAATTATATGCAATTGAACATCCGGAAATCATAACGCAAGGAGAAATGCTTGAGAAATTTGAGGAGAATATGAAGGAAGCATATTTTTAACGGCGTTAAAGGGTGGGAAAGGGGTAGGAAAACCTTTGCGGTTTTGGCGTGTTCGTGTAAAATGTTATTGTTTTCACTAATTATGAAGGAGCAAGAATATGGCCGAGTTAATTGTTCAATTGCCGGAATCGGCTTTTTCTGCCCTGCGCAAGGATCCTGGTGAGTTTGCCAGCGAAATGCGTATCGCTGCGGCAGTAAAATGGTATGAGTTGGGTATGGTCTCGCAGGAAAAGGCCGCTGAGATTGCCGGTTTATCACGTGCGGAGTTTATAAGCGCCTTGAGTCGGCTTCATGTATCGCCGTTGCAGTATTCTCCAGAAGAACTGAGCGAGGAATTGCGCAATGCGGATTGAACGTGTGGTTATCAATGCATCGCCTCTAATTATTCTTTTCCGCGGTCATCTTGAAAGTCTTTTGCCGGGATTGTTCGGTAAGATTTGTATACCTGAGGCCGTGTGGTCTGAAGTTATCGGAGGAGGATACAGAGATGAATCCGTCTCAGGCCTTATAAATGCAAAATGGGCGAAAAAGAAAATCAATAGATTTCCCCACATTTGCAGCTCCAATATTCTCGTTCCCTCTATCTCGCTTAGGATTATATAATTCGTAACTACTCACGTAGTCAGGCTGAAGCCGTTTAGGCTGAAGGCTGAAGGGGTTAGAAGAGCACGATTGCCGTACTTTGGCGGAAATACCTGCCCCGCCACCTGCCCGCAATGCCTCTATTTCGCATGACTTAGTTTTGCCGCCTTGTTCCTGCAAGCATAATTAACAAAATGAATAGGGCATATTTAATGCATGGCAGGCGGGTCGCGAGCTCAGGCGAGGCGGGCGGGTCTGATTCTTGCACCAAACATGGCTTTTTAATGCGATTTTTTCTAATCCCGCGTTCCGCGGGACCTTCAGGCTAATAACCTGAATAGTTACTATAATTCTTGCCTTTTCATTAAAAACAGTGCAATATTAAGATATTACAACAATTAAGAAACGACCTGTTGATATCAAATATCACCGATTTATTTCTTAACATTTAATGGCATTAAAAAGGTGCGAATACCATGCAGACAGGGAGGAAAAACGGTTGAATGCTCTTATTGCGAATTTGAAGAAGGTAAAAATTAATGGCTGAGAATAAAATTGTTAATGCTGACAAGCTCCAAGGTCTTATTTATGCCATTCGGGGCGTTCAAGTAATGTACGATAGTGATTTGGCTGAGTTGTATGGCGTGGAAATAAAAAGGCTTAATGAACAAGTAAAAAGAAATAGGGAAAGATTCCCTGAAGAGTTTATGTTTCAACTCACTGATGAAGAGTTCGCATTTTTAAGGTCGCAAAATGCGACCTTAGAGACCGGCAGAGGCAGCCATCGAAAATATCTGCCCTATGTTTTCACAGAACAAGGGGTAGCGATGCTATCCGCGGTATTGCGAAGCAAAACAGCGGTTAAAATCAGTATACAGATAATCAAAGCCTTTGTCGCGATGCGTAAATTCATTACAACGAATGCTCAGATTTTTCACAGGCTTGACGCAGTGGAACAAAAGCAGCTTGAGCACAAAGCTGCAACAGATGAAAAATTTGACCGGATATTTAACGCCATAGAATCAAAAGAAATCACACCGAAGCAAGGGGTCTTTTTTGACGGACAGATTTTTGATGCCTATAAATTTGTTTCTGATCTTATCAGGAAAGCGAAAAAATCGATCATCATTATTGATAATTATATTGACGATTCAGTTCTGCTGTTGCTTACAAAAAGAAAAAAGAGTGTAACTGTTAAAATCTTTACAAAGACAATTTCAAAGCAACTGGCTCTGGATGTGAAAAAATATAATTCTCAATATCTGCCTGTGGAAATAAAAAAGTTTAGATACGCGCATGACAGGTTCATTATAATAGATGACAAAGAGGTTTTTCATTTTGGGGCATCATTAAAAGATCTTGGAAAAAAATGGTTTGCCTTCTCAAAGCTTGAGAAAGACGCCTTCAGGCTTATGGAAAGGCTGGAGGGGAAATGAATAACGGGAAATTGATAATTATAAAGTGGGGTTTGAGGGGCAGTTTAAAGGGGAAAAACGGTTGAATGCTCTTATTACGAAGAATTTGAAGAAGGTGAAAGTCAATGAATTCTCCCACACTTGCAGCTCCAATATTCCCGCTTCTCTATCTCGCTTAGGATTATATAATTCTTGCCTTTGCATTAAAAACAATGTAATATTAAGATATTACAACATTCAAGAAATGACCTGTTAATATCAAATATCACCGATTTATTTCTTAACATTTAATGGATAGCCAAGAAAATTATGACACCCAATAGAGATATCATAGGATTTTCGCATGAGGAGTTGTGCGACAGGATAGAAAAGCTTACAACACGAATGATGGATTTCTGGAAGTCTGCTCACGGCTGGGCACCAATTGAAGCAGCCGGCCTTCTCAGCAAGTCGATGCTGGAATGGCAAGCATCTCTCTCATCGAGCCTACGCATGTGGCTTTGTTCATCGTCAGATGGAGATCTGATTCTTGCATGGACCAACATAGGTGCCCTCGTCGAAGGCCAGCTGAAACTGTTCCTTTCTGTCTGGTACAACGATTATTCCGCTGATTCATACGCCATCAAAGATCAACGAGGAAGATTACAAGACCCGGATGTCTTTACTATAGAGCCCTTGCGCCAGTTTTTTGTGAAACGAATTTGGACTGTAGGAAGTGACTGGAATCCATATGTTCAACTTATCCAACAACGTAGGAACGCCATTCATGCATTCAAGGCTCGCGACATAGGGTCATTTGACGAATGGAAGGAAGAATTGCGCCGGCACCTATCTTTTGTCCGAGACATCAATGGTAGTTTGCCTTATCCAGACGACATTTGCGAACCAAGAGAGAAATGAGCGGCGAACAAGTCGTGTTGAACACTCACTGTACTGATCAAAATTGATGAGAAGAAATAAAAGAGAATGCATTAAAAAGGCAAGCAGATGAAACTGACGGATAATGAGATAAGAGATATTAATCGGTATCTGGAAGAAGGAAAGCCGTTGCCGGAGAAGTATCGGTTTTTGTTGTTTGAGGATAAGCGGGAGGTGGAGCTGGTATGGAATGGCAAGACCAGTGAGGTTTGCAATGTGGTGTTGCCGTTTCAGGTGATTGAGCAAATGGATTATGTTAAAACCATAACTGTTGAACGCTTGAAAAAGTTTGTCGGCAAAACATCAAAAGAACTTGTAAAAATTTGTGGGAACATTGCCAAGAACTCCTTCCTTAACTGGTACGTCAACTCAGAGATGCCGGAAGAAGCAATCAATGATTTTATTGAGATCGGCAAGGCTAAAAAGGGGCTGGACAAACAAAAGAAACTGCTGGCCGAACTACTGAACAAGAACCAGTTGTATGTCAATTTTTCTGAAATCGACGACAAAGATTTTGGTGTCAGTGATGAAGACAAAACGCTGAACCGGTTATTTTACGGAGAGGCGTACAATGGCTGAAAACCTTCCTGAAAAAAGCAATTCCCAAATTCTCATCTATCAAACAGAAGGTGGCCAGACAAAAATAGAGGTGCGCCTTGAAAATGAGACCGTCTGGTTGACGCAAAAACTGATGGCGGAATTGTTTCAAGTCACAATTCCAACTATTAATGAACATGTAAAAAATATCTATAATGAGGCAGAACTTGGGTCTGAAGCAACTATTCGGAAATTCCGAATAGTTCAAAAAGAAGGAAAAAGAAAAGTTTCTCGTAGCGTTGATTTTTATAACCTCGACATGATTATTTCTGTCGGCTACCGCATAAAATCCAATGTGGCCACCCGTTTCCGCCAATGGGCAACGCAAAGATTGCGTGAGTATATTATCAAGGGTTTTGTTCTGGATGATGAACGATTGAAAAACCCTGACCAGCCGTTTGATTATTTTGATGAACTTTTGCGCCGGATACAGGATATCCGCACTTCTGAGCGGCGGTTTTATCAAAAGATCACCGATATTTATGCCATAAGCATTGATTACGATCCCACAACAGATATAAGCATCAATTTTTTCAAAACAGTACAGAATAAATTACATTGGGCAATAACCGGACAAACTGCCGCCGAAATTATTTGCGACCGGGCTGATAGTGAAAAAACCAACATGGGACTGACTAACTGGCGGGGTGAAAAGGTTCGGAAACAGGATGTGATTATTGCCAAAAACTATTTGGAGGAGGAAGAGTTGCGGGCGTTGAACAATCTGGTTGAGCAGTATCTGATTTTTGCCGAAGGTCAGGCAATGAAACGTATTCCCATGCATATGAAAAACTGGATTGAGAAACTGAACGGCTTTCTGACATTAAACGATCGGAAAATACTGGAACATGCGGGAAAAATATCCCATGAAACGGCAAAAGAACTGGCTGAATCAGAGTATGAAAAGTTCAATCGTAAACGTATCCGATTTAATGACGCGCAAGAGAGCGATTTTGATAAAGCTGTAAAAATGATAGAAACTGATAAAAAAAATGGCTGATAAATTCCTTTATGAAACGTTAGACTCTGCTTCCGGGCTTGGTTTTCTCAAAAAAGAAATCCCTGATTTTCTGAAAAACAATCTTAATCCTAAATTTGAACTACGACCTTATCAAATAGAAGCATTTGCACGTTTTTTTCACTGTCTGGACAATGAGTTTCCGGGTAAGGACTGGCCGCTTCATTTTCTGTTCAATATGGCGACAGGCAGCGGCAAAACACTGATCATGGCGGGGCTGATTTCATACCTTTATGAAAAGGGCTACCGGAATTTTCTCTTTTTCGTCAATTCCACCAATATTATTGAAAAGACAAAGGATAATTTTCTCAATCCCTTATCTTCCAAATTTCTTTTTGCTGAAAACATCCAATTTGGAACAAGGCGGGTTAATGTAACGCCGGTTGAGAACTTTGAAGGCATCAACGAGAATGACATCAATATCTGTTTTACCACCATTCAGAAACTGCATTCTAATTTGACCACTGAAAAGGAAAACGCTCTTACATATGAAGACTTCAAGGACAAGAAAATAGTCTTGTTAGCGGATGAAGCCCACCACATGAATACCCGGACCAAAGCCCAGCGGGAGATGTTTGAAAGCTGGGAAAACACGGTGGAGCGAATATTCACGCAAAATGAGGATAATCTGCTTTTGGAATTTACCGCCACTCTGGATTACACAAATCAATATATTGTTGAAAAATACAGAAATAAAATCCTGTATCGTTATGATCTTAGGCAGTTCCGCAATGATGGCTATTCCAAGGATGTTTATATTGTGCAGGCGGATTTTGAGGAAAAAGACCGCATCATACAGGCGCTTATTCTGAGCCAGTATAAACAGGAGGTTGCCGCGAAACACCGCATCAACCTGAAGCCTGTTATCTTGTTCAAGGCGCAAAAAACCATTGCTCAGTCCAAAGAGAACAAGGAGAACTTTCATAAACTGATTGAAAACCTGTCAGAAGATGATATCGAGCAGATTCACAGTAAATCCGATATTCCGCTTGTGCAAAGGGCGTTCAAGTTTTTTAAAAGCAATCGCATCACTTCAAAACAACTAACTGAAAGACTACGCAAAGAGTTTGATGAAAGCCGATGTATTTCAGTCAACGAGGAAAAAGAGAAAGAAAATCAGCAGATTCTTCTTAATACCCTGGAAGATAAAGACAATCGTATCCGGGCGATATTCGCTGTGCAAAAACTGAATGAAGGGTGGGATGTCCTTAATCTCTTTGATATTGTTCGCTGCTATACCACACGCGACTCTAAAGCCGGCAAACCAGGAAAAACCACTATAGCTGAAGCGCAGCTTATAGGGCGTGGCGCGCGATATTTTCCTTTTGTCGCTAATGAACACAATGACCGTTTCAAACGGAAATATGATAACAACCTGACCGATGAAATGCGTGTTCTTGAAGAGTTGCACTATCATAGCATCAATGATTCCCGCTATATTTCTGAGCTTCGCACCGCCCTTATTCAAGAGGGCATGATGGATGAACGGGAAATAAACAGGGAATTGAAGCTCAAGGATTCATTCAAGGAAACGGATTTTTATAAACACGGTCTTGTTTATCTCAATGAACGGGTGCGGAATAATTACCAATATGTGAAATCATTTTCTGATATTGGCGTCACAAAAAGAAACTATGAGCACACACTGGCCACTGGACGCGGCATATCAGGTGCGTTGCTTGCGGGCGATGGCAATGTCGAAAACGTCACTGAATCAGGTCGAAAAGATATAAAAGTA
The DNA here is from genome assembly GCA_049190315.1 of Deltaproteobacteria bacterium. Classification (GTDB taxonomy): domain Bacteria; phylum Desulfobacterota; class Desulfobacteria; order Desulfobacterales; family ETH-SRB1; genus B13-G4. The sequence continues at coordinate 6,589 of JAIVWD010000165.1, forward strand.
AATGAAATTTCAAGACATATCGTATGTAATGCAATTTCCAGGAACTCTTTTTTCACTTTTAAGACAATAAATAAATATTTCCCTCATATAACGTCGCTCAGACAATTTATAGAATCAGATGATTATTTGGGCGGGTTGGAAATTACCTTTCAGGGAAATTCATCCGAGATATACAGTTTGTCCAACAAGGCGCAACTCGACGCTATGATGGGACTGCTTGATCAAATTGAGTCTGAATTGAGAAAGAATATTACAGAATACCAAGGCACGGAAAACTTTAAACTGAATAGTGTTTCTTCTGTCTTTTCAGATAAGGTTCTTAAACTGCTTGAAGGTAGTGAAAGAGCCGATGGCGATGAGCAATTTGTTTCCGACAAGGGCTGGTATGTTTTCAATGCAAATTACGGAACAAGCGAAGAAAAAGCATTTGTCAGAATGCTGGATCGCCAGATGGATACGCTGAAAAAGAAATATGACGGAATTTATCTTATACGTAACGAACGGCATTTCAAGATATACAACTTTTCCGATGGGCAGGCATTTGAGCCTGATTTTGTTCTATTCCTGCGCCAGAAAAACGGAGATATGTTCACCTATCAGATATTTATTGAACCAAAAGGAAAGCATCTCAAAGAGCATGACAAATGGAAACAGGACTTTCTAAAGGAAGTTACTAAAAAATTCGAGGGCAAGACTCTGGAATTCAAGACACAGAAAAAAACACAAAAATACAGGCTTGTAGGCGTTCCGTTTTACAATAATGAAGATGAGAACAAGTTTAAGCAGAGTCTGTATGAGGTAATAGAAAATTAAAGACCCCATGGCTCATGGAGGGAAACAACATAGCGACAGTTCTACGTTTGCCCCTTGAAGATTCTCATTAAGAGGCAAAAGTAGACTCCTGTTTTTTAAAGCATATTTTGTGAATGCCCTCCGGGTCGGTGCAAAATTGAGGAATTAATCAGGAATTTTACAAAATACAGGGCTGGCATGCTGTCCGCGTCTTCATCCTGAGTCGATACCATCCTTTTCAAAAAAGAAAAAGGCAAAGA
>JAIVWD010000166.1:0-7537 GCA_049190315.1 Deltaproteobacteria bacterium
AGTTATTTGAAGCTCCCCGCCGAAAGCAGCGGGGAATGCGCTCGTGTTTGCGGTTCAACGATGAATTGAGAAAAGTGGGAAATTAGAGGAGTTTTTTATAAACGTCTTTACGGTGTCCGACTTTTTACGAGACCATCAATTGTGAATTACTAATTGTTAATGATTTTTCCCTTATTTGAGCGCTTATGCCCGACACCCCCACACACACTATGGTGTCAAACTATGCTATGGGGTTGAATGGGCCAATCTTCTGGAACAAGGGCTGGAGGTTTTGCCCATGGTTCTTCAATAAGAGCATCCTGAAACCATTGTTCACGAAGATTCGCATGTTCAGTGATGATTATCTGGAAGCCCGGCGCATACTCATGCGTAAATTTTACAAGGAACTCAAACAATCTGCGAACTGCAGTGAGATCAGCATCCTCTTCGGTTTTCTGGATCGAACCATCAGCTGCTTTGTAAACATTCTCAGATGGAAAATAGACCTGAGTGGGTTGATCAATGATGAGGAAATGTGGAATTGGCCTGTTGTTCGCAAGCGCAAACTGATGTAACGCAAGGATTGCCGCCAAATGATATGCTAAATGGTTCTCGGAGCCTCCTGTTCGACCCATCTGCACTGGTCGTTCTGGCCGATCAACCACAACGGTGAGATTTGATAGGTCAAAGCGGAAAGGGAACTCACTGAATTCTGCCCCAAGCTCTTGAATGTATCGCGTCATCCGAGACGATATATTGTTCATTACAGACGATAGCCTTTCATTGGTATCGTCTGAGTCAATCTTACGCTCTAGCTCCTCAACTTTAAGCCGGAGCCGCCTGAGTTCAGACTCCATCATTTCTAGGTCATCGTTCGGGCGTGAGTTTTCAAGGAATAAACTGATTCTGCCAACCACTTTTGCAGCCGCATTGTTTCGAGATCCCATTTCGGCTATTGCTTCATTGGCTGCTATCGCGGCTGATAGTTCTAATTCTTTGATCCTTATTTCCTCAGCCAAGAGACGAATGGCCTCCTGTTGTTCGACCATGTAGGCTTCTAACTTCGGACGACCTCCAACAACCATCCGCATTTCCTCTTCAAGCGACTGGAGTTCACCTATCAGAGCTTCTGCGATTGGTGACGACATACCGAGATTATGTTCGCAGAATGGCCACTGCCACTCACCGGTTTTTGGATTTTTAGGGAGAGCTTTTATTGACGAAAGCCTGTCCCCCTGCTCGACTGCCTCTTTCGTATATCCATCAGCCTTTTTGGAGAATTGACGAGCAGTCTCGAGTTTCCTTTCGAGTTCTTGCCTGTTCTCACGAAGTTCAAAAAGTGAGTTTTCGATTTGTGAGATTCTACCGGTGTCTTCCTCTGGTAAAGCCCATGGCTTCCATTTCGAGACCCCACGAAGAATATCCATAATATCTTCGGTATCCTCTGCTGACCCAAATGATTTTACGATTCCAACGGCCTTTGCTTCGGACAACAGACTGACCCCTTTGCTATAAGATGTGTCGATGAAATCACGAGCTTCATCTAAAAGTTTGGATTTAAGCCTTAGGTTCCTTCGTGCAGTTCTTAATTTTGCTTCAAGCTCGAAGCGATCGTTTGATGAGATACCCAATAGAATAGGGAGAGTGTCACGGATCGCTTGAGGCTGATGCGGTTCATTCTGTCGGTACAGCAACTGATCTTTATTGGCAACAATTCCCTGTTTCTGAAAAAGGTAGTAAAAAGAATGTTTTACGTTGGCGGAATAACTTGGCCTGCTGTGTTCCAGCGCGACATTGGTCATGTTCTCAGGAATACCAAGCAGATTGGTAAGAGTAGTGACCACAGCAGCATCATCTGAGTTCACTGATAGTTCGTTGAATTCAGGAGAAGAGATGTTATTGCCGCGACGCATCATAGCTAAGCTGCAACTGTTAAAACCTTCCGCTGGCGTCGGTTTAGCGACTAAAACCTGATCGAGACCAAATTGGTATATGACACCAAACCACGAGACCTTATCTCTGATTACCCCTTCTGGGACGTTGAAAGCGGACCGCCCCATGCAATACTCAATAATCTCAGAAAGCGCTGATTTACCCGTCGAAGAGCGACCTGTAATGATGTTTAACCCGTTTACGTTAAACAGAAGCTCCCGCTTTTGACCGGTATGGCTGTAAATAACAATCGATTTTATTTTCATGGCCTTATTCCAAAAGTTGTGTATATCGTTACCCGATCACCAATTTTGGCAAAATTTTTCCCTACAATTCTGGCGGCTTTCTGACATTCAATTGATTCTTGTGTTCCATCAATTTTTTTTCGGATGCCTTTTTCTTGCATCCTGAGACGCCCCTGGCTGGTGACTTCGAATGACTGGAGTTGCATCGTAAAGCCTAGGGCTTCGAAGGTATAAGGAAGGAGGCTTCTCGTCCGTTCCGCGAAACCGACGAGCATTTGAGGGTTATTACTTATTGTTTTGAATAGATAGCTGCGCGGGCTATTCGAAATGAGCTCCCGAGAGTCTTTGTATAAGCAAAGTGGCAGCACGAGAAGGGCTAATGAGAACGGCATTCCCGAATCGTCTTCTTCTTCGAATCCCTGGAATGCGCGAAGGAGAATAACACCGCAAAAAGCTGGGTTAAAAAGATTTCGTATTTCGAATGGACGTTTGTTCCAAATTTTCATATTGAAGATCCACTTAGAATGTCATCAAGGTGTTCCAGAAAGCGAGGGTGCCAATAAACCCTGGGCGTTGGGCGCCCATTTGCGAGAATATGAAAATTTCCTCGTACAACGTATGGTTCAGATACACGCTCCCTAATTCGTAAATGATCAGTATTTAATTCAGCCCACTTGTAAAGTTCTTTCCCAGCCGCTTGCAACACACTCTTAGCACTGTCATCCTCAAGATCTTCGAAGATCACATCCCGATACCGCCCCCATTCATCAACAAGACGATCTTCGTATTCTTCAACCTCACCCTCCAAGAGCACATTCTCGCGAGCCCACGAGGATCTTTGTTCAAATGCACGATAGTAGTCATAAATTGCACTTTGGATCCGGTTGGGTTGAATCCCAATCTCTCTCAATTGAGCCACGAAAAGCCGAGGATCGTTCTCCGGATCGAATTTTCCTTCGGGTTTTTCTCCCCGAAAGTTTATTGGAAGGTTATCAGTTTTATATTCATCGGTAATCGAGGAGAGTTTGTCGGATATTTCATGCCCAAAAACCTCTGAGGTGCGTATCCCCGACAATAATTTGATGACAAGATCGCCCCACCAGCCTTCAAGGCGTTCATAAACAGGTCTTCTGAATTCACGCCGGACGGTCCGCATATGTTGGCCAATAATAAGTTCCGGCACATCATCGATTCTAGGGCTGTTGCCGAAAATGACCACACGTGAGAGAAAGTCTATCTTCTCGTCCTCACTCAATTGATCGAACTCAGCCTTGATAGGTTTGATCACTTTTGATTGCGTAGCCGAGAGAGCTTCCTGTGCAAGTGGCAAGACGATAGATGCATCGTTCTTTTCCGTTGGGAGAAAATGCGCCAAGAAAGAGTTCTCAGCAACTACACTTGTTGTGAAAATAAAGAAACGAAGGGTGCATTCACTTCGCCCATCACGGTTGTAACGAGTCAACCAAATTCTGAGCGATTTCCAGAAATCCGTGGAAAGATCGGTGAGGCGGTCGCCCTTAGCTTTATGTTTGAGGGATGCCAAGGTCTTGATCCCTTTGTCATCCGCGAAATCCAGATCGTCGTCCTTTTCCATCAGGACAGCAGTATCTTCAGGCAACTGTAATAGCCTAAGGAGGGCGAAGCGAGCTTGGTAAGTATAACCAAGTGCCTGCTCACCTGCCGAAAAAGGATTATTAGTTGATTTAACCATCGGGTTTAAATCTCTCGGAGCCCTGCTGGTCGAATGGCTGCTTTTAGTATTCTGATCTCTTTCATATGTTACCTCCACCTCCCAACCAGTAATTATATAGTTTTCTGCCTATTCCCACAGATTTCATGATTGTTAACCAAAAATCAGCAAAAAAAAACAGTTTTTCTAACTGTCTATTTCAACAATTTGGATATTAAACAGAAAACCGGATAACCACCTTGAAGGCTATCTCACCAGATGTTTTGAAGTTCAGACAGCTTGCCAAAATCCAACATACAATAGCAGAAGAATATCAAAACCTCAAATAGTTATCCCCTCTCAGTGTTTGAACAATATTCCAAAATTACGTCTAAAAACCCTTGTCCGTATTTTTCCATTTTTGCTGGTCCGATTCCGTGTACCTGGAGAAGTTCCGTCATGTTTTTTGGTACTGACGCTGCCATTTCTTTCAGTGTCCGGTTTGAAACTATCATAAACAAGGGAAGTCCTGCTGTGGTTCCGAATTTTTCTCTTTTTTGACGCAATAGCTCATAGAGTTCCGGAGAAAAATCAGTAGCTACCTCCGCAAAAGTCCTGGCCGTTTTTTTGATTTCCGGCAGATTCAGAAACGCATCCTCCTCTTTTTTCATCACCGCAATCCCTTTTTTACTGAGGGCTATAGTCGGATAAAGTCGATCCCCCTGGCGAACAAAACATCCCTGCCGATCTAACTGGTTAACAAGATCAATGACCTCTTCCTGAGTGAAATTGGACAACAAACCATAAGTGGAGAGTCGATTCATTCCCTGTGAGGTTATCCATTTTCTTGAAGCGCCGGTAAGTACCTGGGCAACACGTGCCCGGCCAAACCGGCCCTGCATGCGCGCCACACAGCTCAATATTTTAAGGATTGTTGTTTCCTCTTCTTTTTTGTTCGTATCCGTCCTTTTTAGTTTTCTTTGAATGCACATGTCGCAGGACCCGCACTGGTCTGTTGCACTGTCGTCCCCGAAATAAGAAAGGAGAAAATCCCATCTGCACCCTCCAAAATACCCGTAAGCTACCACTTCTTTGAGTTTTTCCAGATCATTCTGTTTTCTTTTCTCAAGGAGCTCAAAGTCTATTTTCAACTCCTTAAAGGTTGTCTGGGGCCGTACTATTTTGATGTCGCGACCGGCGGTTGGGGGTATGTATGTAATCAATCCGTCTGCTGAAAGCGGTCTAAGGCCTCTAAGAAGCGCTGGTTTTTCGATACCGGCGGCCTTTGCCAGGATGTCAATTGAAACTTTTTTCCCTTTAGATCCTGCAATTCTTGACACAGCGTCAAATATCTTTTTTCGGACAGGTCCTCTTGGTTTTCCTGTGCCGGCCGCAACAAAACAGAGCCGCCTCCCCGAATATAGCCTTTCCAGATAATCGGCCTGTTCCAGCATTTTTATGATGATCCCTGCCTGTCCGTCGCTCTGGACGGAGCTGGTCATTTCAGAAATTTCATTATTTCCAACGCTCAGATAATCCCTCCCATCACTCTTTAAGAACTCAAAGACATCATGGACTGCTTCCTGCGAAGGGTAGTTCATGTCAATAAAGAATTCCTGGATATAGTTATCCCCCATAGAAAAAAGGAGCGTGCATGTTGATTTTTTTCCATCTCTTCCCGCTCTTCCTATCTCCTGATAATACGATTCTATAGAACCGGGAAACTGGTAATGGATGACCTGACGTATGTCTAATTTATCAATTCCCATCCCAAAGGCATTGGTTGCCACAATTATTTCGCTGCGTCCTGTCATGAATCGTTCCTGCACACGATTTCGTGTTTCATCGTCCATACCGGCATGGTATCCTGATGCAGGATGCCCTTGACTTTTCAACAGCGTTACCACTTCATCCACACCTTTTCTCGTGGCGCAATATACAATTGCAGGAAGCTTCACTGAAGCAAGGGCAGACGCAAGGGCGTCTTCCTTCTCCTTTTTATTTGTACAATGAAGTACTCTCAACAGCAGGTTTTTTCGATAAAATCCTGTTACAAACTGTCGACAATTCGTAAGATGAAGGGAAGATATGATATCAGATATGACGGATTCAGTAGCAGTAGCAGTAGCGCCTAAGATATGATATTGTCCTATACTTTTCAGGATTCTTCCAAGCCGCAGGTAATCGGGACGAAAGTCGTGTCCCCACTGGGAAATACAATGGGCTTCATCTATCGCCACAAAACTGATCCTGGAGCGGGAAAGGGTATGCAGAAACTCCTTCTGGCGAAACCGTTCCGGAGCGACATACAAAAGCTTTAACTCTCCTGCCTCAAGTCTTTTAAGTACCTGTCTTTGTTCCACCAGGGAAAGGGTGGAATTGATGAATGATGCGGCAATCCCTCTTTTTTGAAGAACATCCACCTGATCCTTCATCAAAGCGATAAGGGGAGAAACCACAAGGGCCGTTCCCTCACGGATTAAGGCAGGGAGCTGGTAGCACAGCGACTTTCCTCCTCCGGTTGGCATGACCACCAGGGCATCTCTCCCCTCCAGCACCGTTCTAACCACTTCTTCCTGGCCGGAACGGAATGAGGAGAGATCAAAATATCTTTTAAGTTCGCTTAATAGTTCCATGGGATGAGTAAGGGCTGTAAGTTTCCTGGGAGCCACGTATAGACTTTCAGATAAATAATTTCACTGTGTTATCAGTCGTCGACGTATAACTAATACGCCTTCCTCCTTCTGGCCTTGTGAAATGAATTATCTGAAAGTCTATAGAAATCTAAATGTCTGCAAGAACAACGGTAATATTGTCGTAACCTCCAGCCGCGTTAGCTGATTCAATGAGTTTTTCTACTTTTTGAAGCAAAGGGGCTGTAGAAAAGAGGATGTTCCGGATCTGGTTATCATCAATCATATCCGAAAGGCCGTCTGAGCATAGAAGAAACAAATCACCGGGAAACGTAATGCCTCTTACCAAATCAAGAGCTAACTTCTTTTTGATACCGACTGCCCGAAGAATGACGTTTCGAAGAGGATGGTTTCTGGCATCGGCCGGAGTAATCAGACCTTGCTCTATCTGATTCTGAACAAGTGAGTGATCCTGAGTCAGTTGTTTGAGTTGTCCATCTCTTAAACAATAAGTTCGGCTGTCTCCCATATGACCGATAACAAAACCCTTATCGGAAAAGGCCATCAGTTCTGCTGTACATCCCATTCCCTTGTGATGAGGATTTTTCTTTACATGACTCAAGATTCTTTCATTAGCAAAGTTAAAAGCCCTTTGGACTAATTCGATTGTCTCTTTTTCAGATCTGCCGGCAGAGCTTGAAAAAAGCTCTAATGTAGTTTCAGCAAAGATACGGCTGGCTATTTCTCCAGCCGCAGCGCCACCCATGCCGTCAGCCACGAGACAAAAGCCCAGTTCGCTCCTTACCATAAAGCAATCTTCGTTATTTGTGCGTTTAAGACCGCTATCCGATTTGCCGACAAAGTTTATTTCAGATATATTTTTGTATCGCATAAGTCTAATATGTAACAGTTCACAGTTTACGGTTGATCAAAACATAAAACTGTTAACTGTAACCGACAACCATGAACTGTTACTCAAAAATTAAAGTAGAGTCAAGACTGAGGGCTCGCTAAAAAATAACTTGGCATTTTTGCATCCCAACTTCACCATATCTTTAATCGATTTTCATTCGCAAAAG
>JAIVWD010000167.1:0-7535 GCA_049190315.1 Deltaproteobacteria bacterium
CCCTCATCCGCTCCTGTCTATGGTGATATCCGCCATGGCGTTGTCTATCAGCGTGTGCCTCACATCATGCTTAAGACAATCGCCAACGATGCCGAAATTGACGTCATCTGGGAAGTATATCAGGAGAAGCTGGAGCCGCTGCGTGAGAACCTGAACTCCACGCTCACGAGGACCTGGCAGGAGTGGGAGATTCCGCGCGAGGCCGATGCCCTGTGGCCGGACGCTGCGAAGAAACTACACGCCGACTGGTGGCAAGCCCGCATCGCCCGGCAGCAGGAGATCGACAAGTCCATTGCAGCCAAGGCCGAGTTTGAATACCTCTACGACAAACCTTATGAAGACAAAAAAAAGGTTCGTGTAGCAGGACCTTTCACCGTTGAAAGTCTGTCTCCCCACCGTGTGTTGACCGTAGATGAAAACGATGAATTGATTGACACTGTTGCAGAATCCAAAGACGGTTATGGCGAGAAGCAGGATTTTGCAGGAATGATTCTGGAAAACCTTAAAACCGCAGGCGTGCAACAGGCCCACAAGGAAGATAAAATCAATTTTTCATCCATTACCCCCTGGCCGGGATACTATATTTGTGCAGAAGGCAGATATATTGAAGGCGATACTGAAACCGGGGCTGAAAAACGCGCAGCCATTTTCATCGGGCCTGAGTTTGGCACAGTAACACGGCCGGACCTGGTTTCTGCCGCCCGTGAAGCCGGTGATGGTGATTTTGACGTGCTGATCGCCTGCGCATTTAATTACGACGCTCACTCATCGGAATTTGACAAGCTTGGCCGGAGTCTGTATCAGTCAAATTTTGGCACCCCTCATCTTGGAACACGGGAGGTTATCCAACAGATTCTGAAGGAATCAGCAGGGCAGGTTGAGGGAAACAGATTCAGCCTTCACTTCCTGATAACGGAATGGGAGGAGGTTGTGGACGCCTGGCAATTGAAAACATGGGAAGCATACCGTGACATCAAACGATTGGGACGAAAAACACGCTTGCCGGAAAAGCATCGTGAAATACTCTGGTCAATTTTTGATTGCGTTTTGTCTAATCTTAAAAAACAGGGCATGGTGACAAATTCAGAAATATTCACCAATCTGGCATCTAAAATTTCAAACAGCAGTCATCCACCTTTTGATTTTGTTGTCGTTGACGAGTCTCAGGACCTCAGTGTGCCTCAATTATTGTTTCTCGCTGCATTTGATACAGGTAGATCTAACAGCCTTTTCTTTGCAGGAGACCTTGGACAAAGGATATTTCAGCAGCCTTTCTCATGGAAATCTCTTGGCGTAGATATTCGCGGGCGTTCCCGAACCCTGCGGATTAATTATCGCACAACTCATCAGATCAGAATCCAAGCAGACCGGTTGCTGGCTCCTGAACTGTCTGACGTTGACGGAAATAAGGAAGAACGTCGCGGCACAATTTCAATATTTAATGGGCCGAAACCGACTATTATAATTCTGGATACGCAGGAGGATGAAATTCAAAACATCGCCAAATGGATATCAGGCCAGATTAAAGAGGGCCAGATTAAAGAAAGATTGATGCCTCATGAAGTAGGTGTTTTTGTTCGATCCGAATCGGAATTATCAAGAGGCATTGCCGCAGTTGAGAAAACAGGCATCCCTTTTAAGGTACTGGACGATAATATTGAAACAACAAGCAATCATATTTCCATCAGCACTATGCACCTTGCCAAAGGCCTGGAGTTTCGTTCTGTTGTGGTGATGGCCTGTGATGATGAAATTATTCCCTCACAAAAACGCATTGAAACAGTATCTGATGATACAGATCTTGAAGAAGTCTATAACACGGAACGGCACCTGCTTTATGTTGCCTGCACCCGTGCGCGGGACAATCTTTTGATATCCGGTGTTGATCCGGCATCGGAGTTCATTGATGATATAAGTCGAATTGGGGTCGAGCCACGGTAAAAAACTGAAAGAATACAGGTTCTTTGTGTGTTTCCCCGGGTTTTCTTGCCATACCCGCGTGAAAGTAGATCGTGCCCCTACTTGATAAACACACCGATATGTGCATATGTTCAGACAAAATAACAACTAATGGAAAATTAAAGTGCCGGTTAAAAATCTAACCATTATAACAACCCATGTTAATGCTGACTTTGATGCGCTGGCGTCAATGCTCGCAGCCCAGAAGCTGTATCCCGGCTCTCTTATTGTTTTTCCCGCCTCCAAGGAGAAGAATATAAGAAATTTCTTTATTAAATCAATGGCGTATCTCTTTAACATGGCGGATATTAAAGATGTAGTCTTTTCAAACGTAAAGAGACTTGTGCTGGTTGATACAAGGCAGCCTGGCCGTATCGGAAGGCTTTCATCTCTTCTGAAAAGATCTGATTTGGAGATACATATATATGACCACCACCCGGATATGGCAAATGATATAAAGGGGCATTACGAGGTTATCAGGCCGGCAGGCGCAACAGTATCGATACTGACGGGAATTCTGAGGGAGAAAGGGATCCGCATTTCTTCTGATGAGGCGACTATTATGTGCCTTGGCATATATGAAGATACAGGCTCTTTTAATTTTCCATCCACAACAGAAGAAGATTTCATAGCGGCCGCTTATCTTCTCTCAAAAGGGGCGAATTTAAATATTATTTCAAACCTGATTGCAAGAGAGATAAACTCGGAGCAGGTCGGGCTTTTAAATGATATGATTCAGGCGTCAAGCTTTTACAATATTAACGGTATCGAAGTGGTAGTTACTGTCATATCAACTGAAAATTACGTACCTGATTTCGCTTTTCTTGTGCAGAAAATGATTAAGATGGAAAATCTCAACGCCATTTTTGCCATAGCCCGCATGGAAGAAAAGATTTATGTCGTGGCAAGGAGCAGAATTGATGAGGTTGATGTTGGAGCGGTAGTTAGTTTTCTTGGCGGAGGAGGACATACTTTTGCGGCTGCTGCGACCATCAAAAATATGACGCCGGCCCAGACTGAACATAAGCTGCTTGAAAGCCTCTATAAAACGGTCAAGCCCGAAAGGGTTGCAAAAGACCTGATGTCGTCGCCGCCAATCATGATAGGGCCGGATGTTACATGCAGGGATGCCAATAACGCACTTACCCGCTACAATATTAATGCGCTGCTTGTTGCAGAAAAAACAGCCGGCAAAGATGAACTCCTGGGATGTATCACGCGGCAGGTTATTGAGAAGGCTATTTACCACAATCTGGACCACGTTCCGGTTAAGGAATACATGAGTACAGAGCCGGCAACTGTTGAGCCGGATGCGGATATTTTTGAAATCCAGAAAAAAATAATTGAAAGCAAGCAGAGAATCCTTCCTGTCATTGATAACGATAAGGTAGTAGGTATTATTACACGCACCAATCTTCTCAACATTCTGGTCAGGTGGTCTCAACAAACCGCTGCGAATTTGCCTGAACCTGCATTAAGAGGGTCTATTCAGGCCAGAACCAAAAATATTGTAAAATTCATGAATGAACGCCTGTCGGAACGTATCCTTAGTATTTTACGGGACATTGGCAGGGTCGCCGAGGAAATTGGTTATGGAGCTTTTATCGTAGGAGGTTTTGTACGTGATCTGTTCCTCTACAGATCAAATGAAGACCTTGATATTGTTATAGAAGGAGACGGTATAGCATTTGCAAAAAGATATGCCGAAAAAGTTGGGGCCCGCATTAATGCATATAGCAAATTCGGAACAGCAGTTATAATATTTCCTGACGGTTTTAAGATTGATGTTGCCTCAGCCCGGATGGAATATTACAAATTTCCCGCTGCACTTCCGATAGTTGAGATGAGTTCTATCAGGCTGGACCTTTTCCGGAGAGATTTCACTATAAATACCCTGGCAGTTCAGTTAAACCCTGAAAAATTCGGCATACTGATAGATTTTTTTGCTGCCCAGAAGGATATTAAGGAAAAGGCGATAAGAGTACTGCATAATTTAAGCTTTGTCGAAGATCCTACACGTGTATTTCGTGCTATAAGATTTGAACAGCGTTTTAGTTTTTCTATTGGCAAACTTACTTCAAGACTGATTGAAAATGCGGTTAAAATGAATTTTTTCAAGCGTCTCAGCGGAAAGAGGGTATTTTCAGAGCTTCGCCAGATTCTTGAAGAAGAGAATCCCGCGCACGCAATCATAAGACTTAATGATTATGGTTTGCTTGGCGTTATTCATCCTAACATAGAACTCAATAAAGAACTTGTTGAACTTTTTAATTCTGTAAAAAAGGTATTGTCCTGGTATGATTTGCTTTTTATCGAAGAATCCTATATGAAGTGGGTCGTTTATTTTCTAACACTTATAAGGAGTTGCAATAAAAGAATATCAGGCAGAATCTGCACCAGGTTTGAAATAACGCCCCGCTTCATGAGGATTTTCTGCAATGAACGCTTTGGGGCAGACAAATGTCTTTTATGGCTTGAACGGAATCTGCCTGTTCAAAACAGCGTTGTTTATAAAAGGCTTTCGGGTTTTAATACCGAGATTATCCTTTATATGATGGCGGCTACTAAGCGGGAGTCGGTAAAGAAAGCCATATCTCATTACTTTGCCCGGCTGAGATATACAGATATCTTGATAACCGGCAAGGACATCAAAGCAATGGGGCTTGAGTCCGGCCCAATTTACCGGGAAATAATGCAGGCTGTCCTTGATGCAAAATTAAACGGCAAGCTTAAAACATTGAATGACGAGCTGACTTACGCGCGGAAATATGTTTCAAAACTTCGATCTAATTCAACTAATTGCGATGATAATTCCTCTTCTGTTTGCCGTGACCATTCATGAGGTGGCGCACGGCTATGTTGCATACAGAATGGGAGACAATACAGCCATGCTGGCCGGAAGACTTACCCTGAACCCGATAAAACATCTTGATTTTATTGGTTCATTCCTTCTACCCTTAATCCTGAAATTCACAGGATCACCCATTATTTTCGGTTATGCCAAGCCGGTGCCTGTAAATTTTGCTAATCTTCGAGATTATCGCAAAGGGGTTATTTATGTATCTTCTGCCGGTGTTCTGGCAAATTTTGCCTGCGCTTTTATTTCAGGCATGCTCTTTCAGTTTTTGATTGGCCTGGAGACTTTATGGAGTAATTCAGTGTCAAGTTACTTTATTTCAGTTTTAATTCTTATTCTTGGTTACAGTGTTATCATTAATTGCGTACTTGCGATTTTCAACCTGATACCTGTGCCGCCGCTGGATGGGAGTAAGATATTTGCCATGTTTCTGCCTTTGAATTTAAGGCGGCAATATGCGCGATTAGAGCGTTTCGGCATATTAATAATATTTTTTCTTCTTATGACGGATTCTTTAGATAAGATTATTTCTTTTGTTATAAACCCTTTGATCAATTTTTTATTGGGTAAATAACTTAGCGCACCTTCGGTGCGAACATAAGTGCCTAAAGTGAGCTAAAGTATATTAAAGTGCCTAAAGTTGAGGAATACGCCTTTGGCGCTGCCAATTTTAACTTTTTTACCATACAACTTTGCTCATTTTATTTCCTACTGAAGTTATAAACGAGCCCTGAAAATATATAGCACGCCGAAGGCGTACCATAACTTTAGGCATTTTAGGCACTTTAATATACTTTAGGCACTTTTCGTTCAGAGCTTATCATGCCGAATTCATTAACCAAAAAATGAAAATTCCTATACTATCAAGTTAGGTCGGAGATGTTAATGAGTCAGAAAAAACGTATTTTGAGCGGGATGCGGCCAACGGGGCCGCTCCACCTCGGCAATTTACACGGCGCTCTCTCGAACTGGATTGAATTACAGGAGCAATATGATTGTTTTTTCTTCATTGCAGACTGGCATGCATTAACCAGTGACTATGAGGATACGAGTTCCATAGCTGCCAATGTGAGAAACATGATGATAGACTGGTTGAGTGTCGGGTTGTCGCCGGAGAAATGCACTTTGTTTGTCCAGTCACATATAAAAGAACACGCAGAACTTTTTCTTATTCTTTCCATGATAACTCCGGTGCCATGGCTTGAGCGCAACCCAACCTACAAGGACCAGATTGTGCAGTTGAGCAACAAAGACCTTTCCACCTTTGGTTTTTTGGGTTACCCGGTGCTGCAGGCTGCGGATATCATAATCTACAAGGCATTTGGCGTGCCGGTTGGGGTGGACCAGGTTCCCCATGTTGAAATTACACGGGAAATCGCCCGACGCTTCAACTATTTATATGGTAAGGTCTTCCCTGAGCCTGAAGCCATTTTAACCAAAACGCCTAAAATACTTGGTCTTGATCGTCGTAAAATGAGCAAAAGCTATGATAATGCTATTTATTTATTTGAAAAGTCTGACGATATAAGCTCCAAGGTATCAAGAATGATTACTGATCCTCAGCGGGCAAGAAAAAACGATCCCGGCAATCCCGAAGTGTGCAATGTTTTTGAATTCCACAAGCTATACAGCGACAAAACAACAGTGGATACTGTAAATAAAGAATGCCGCACTGCCGGGATAGGCTGCGTTGAATGCAAGAAGATGATGGCAAAAAATCTCATCAGAGCGCTTGAACCTATTCGCGGAAAAAGAGAGTATTATGAAGGCAAGCCCGAACTTCTTGACGAAATTTTTGCGGCAGGAAGCAACAAGGCAAGAAAAATTGCTCAGAAAACCATGGAAGAGGTAAAGTCAGTAGTTAAAGTATAAGTAAAACGGTTTACGGTTCATGGTTCACGGTTCACGGTTCACGGTTGATGAAAGCGACTACCGTCATAAGGCGGACACTTTGTAATCTCAATGAGTTACAGTAGCGTGGACATTGCCAACCCGATTATGCAGTTTACAGAGATCGCCAATTGATGGTTGGCATTGCCCCCTACAAATTGTCCCGCTTTAAGTTAGTAGCCCTCACTACTTATGCCGGGTGTTTGGCTGGTGGCAAAATGAAAGTTTCAATTTGGTAAACGCCCTATTCTCAGGACGATAGTACAACTAATAAAAAATAATGTGTTTTCTGTTGAGTAAGTAATTTTTTGCAAATTATAGGTGATACATTTGTCCGATCTGTCTGAATTGCTTGCACAATTAACCAGCAAGTATATGCAATCAATTTTTAGGAACAAAGCGACTTCACCGCAAGATCCTTTTGTCTTGAATCTTAAAACGGTGAAGAAGGCATCACTCTTTGATACAATCCACCTTTTACTCCTTGTTGAGACCCTTTCCGATCAAGAAAAGTACGTAAAGATTATCTTTCCGGATGATATAAAAGTCAGAGGGTTTCTCAAATATATCGGATTTACAGACTTCCTCAAAGTTAGCATCAGTGGCCGACCTCAGGGAAAATATTTGTCATTTTTTTCTAAGCCAATCTATGAATCCCATCTTTTTATCTTTTAAAAGGAGGCCTGATGAAACTTTTGAGCCGGGAGCAAATTGAAAACCTCTCCAAATTCAAGAGCGATAGCTTTTTAACTACTTCTTTCTATCTCAAGACAGACAAAAGCAGAATGACAAAAAAGGAGATAGCTGGTAATAAAACAAAACAATCCAT
>JAIVWD010000168.1:0-7440 GCA_049190315.1 Deltaproteobacteria bacterium
ATAGCACCATTTAGCAGCCGGGCCTTGCCCGGCACACAACCATCTGCTTCACTTGACCGCAGAAGCCGTGCCGCTTTAGATTAATTGTTGTTTTACGACAGTTCATCACTTTTTGATAGTTTTTCGGATAGCGTCTGCGGCAGGTGAGCAGTTAGGCGGAATATTTAAGAGAGAGGCAGGGTTAGGTAATGCGGTTCGAATGGGATCCAAAAAAGGCTAAACGAAACCTAAGAAAGCAAGCGGTCTCTTTTGACGAAGCGGTAACCGTGTTCTATGATCCGCTATCGGCAACCTTTGATGACCACGATCACTCAGTTGGCGAGCATCGCTATATAACCATTGGTTTCTCCTCCCGTGACCGTTTGCTTGTTGTCGGGTACACAGAAAGAGGAGAAATTTTGCGTATAATTAACGCGCGACCGGCGACTGCGCATGAAAGGAAAAGACATGAAGGATAGACATAAAAAAGGCCTTGATGAGTTACGTCCTGAGTACAATTTTGACTATTCCAAAGCTGTTCGCGGGAAATACTGCAAGCGACTAATAGAAGAAGGAGCAAACGTAGCCGTCCTTGATCCGGATATCGCTGAGGCTTTCCATGATTCAGCGTCAGTGAATGCGGCGTTGAGGTCATTATTGGACATAACTCGTTCCACGCAGCGCCTAACAACCGCATAAAATGGGGTCATAAAATGGGGTCAAGTCTACTGTTGACCCTTGCTCAAAATTTAAACTGGGTGGCTGATTGACTCAAGTTGATCAGCCTTAACTCTTCGAATTAACAAAGTATTCGAACGGTTTTGAATAAAAAGTGAGGGAACGGAAATTTGTAATATATTCAACTCGATACCTGTTCTAAGCTTGAGTCAATCAGCCACCCAGTAAATTAATAAGGGTCAAAAGTAGACTTGACCCCTCTGACTAATAGAGGCCCAAGGCCCAGAAGAGACTGGGATGACAGTTAAAACCCAACCACAGCTCGAAGAGCTAAATTGATTTTGACGCCGAAGCAACGGCTCCAGCGGATTGCCACACCCTTCACGTTCCGCAAACGCGCTGAGCCCTGTCGTTCGGCGGCTGGATCCAAAAAGTTGCAGGTGAATTTTAAGGCTACCAGAGATAACGAATTGGGTACTGTATAATAAGCGGGTCAGGGGTAAGAATTATTAGCGAATGCTCAATAGCCTGACATACAAGCATACGGTCAAAAGGATCTTTGTGAGGAGTAGGTAGTTTACATAGGTGCAGAGTGTCTTGTTCCGATAAATCTAAAGGGGTGACCAAGTGTCTTTTCCGCTCTTTGGGAATAAATTGATCAGGTGAGAGAGGAAGAGACAATTTGCCTAAGCGATATTTAACATTGATTTCCCAGGCAGAAACAGCACTTAGATAGACTTCATTTTTTGGGTCGGCAAAAGCGTCAACTGCATTGGAAGAAAGCTCATTACTTCCAATGGTCAACCAGAGAAAAGTGCAGGTATCGAGGAGAAGTTTCACGAGTCTTCGCCATTAAAAGCAGCAACAATATCATCCGGGAGAGGCTCAAAAAAAGCATCGCTAATTTGAAATTCAGGATATTCTTTGCCAGCCAGACCAATTGGACGTTTTTTATTTGGGAGTGCCGCAATCGGTTTTATTTCAGCAATAGGCACATTCCGTTTGCAGACTATTACGGTTTCTCCGTTGCTAACTTTTGCAAGGTAGCTTGAGAAATGAGTTTTTATTTCATTTATATTTAAGTTTATCATAATTTTATTATAAGTCACAATGTTGGTCATGTCAACGACATATGTTAGCCCAATAAAAAGAGGGGTCTGGGGTCAAACCTTGATTATTATAATAAAGCTTGACCCCTCTGAATGTGTGAATGTGTAAATCCTTTCCATTGTTAATGAATTCTTTTTGCAATCATTTTGCGTTGTATTGCAATCATTACATGCTATCAATACTGAAATGAAGACAAAACACCGGAAAACATTGATAGCTATTTTCGCCAAGCCAACCAAGGCAAACATCAGGTTCGTGAATATTGAGTCTTTTCTTGTTTCTCTTGGCGGCAAGGTGAGCGAAGGAGCTGGCTCACGCATATCGGTCACTGTTTCCGGGAAGACGGCGCATTTCCACCGTCCGCATCCGGGCAAAGAAGCGAAAAAGTACCAAGTAGAGAATGCCCGTGAATTTTTGCAGCAATTAGGAATAATACCATGAAAAATACACTTTTCTACAAAGATTTTACTGCCCGCGTTGAGTTTGATGCCGATGACAACATTTTTGTAGGCAGGGTGCTTGGCGTCCGGAGCATTATCGGTTTTCACGGTAAAACGGTGTCCGAACTGACAACAGATTTTCATAATGCCATTGACCATTACCTTAACGTGTGTCGGGAACGCGGAGAGACTTTACAAAAGTCCTATTCCGGAAATATGACGCTACGGGTCCCACCGGAGATTCATGCGGCTGTGGCTATGGCTGCCAAAGCCCACGGTAAAAGTCTGAACCAGTGGGCAACTAAAGTGTTGAAGAATGCTGCGGATATACGTTAATAAAAACTCCGGCACATAGGTGAAAAATGTGGTCAAGTCTAAGGTTGACCCTTGCTCAAAATTAATAAGGGTCAAAAGTAGACCCCTCTGATCATTTGGATAGCCAATATCGTTGATTTATTTCTTAACATTTAAATTGTTCGCTGGATTAACTATTCAAAGAGGTTGTTCAAAAATGAATGTTCAAACACAACATAAGATTGTCAGAGGTGATAGTCGATGCATAGCAGAGTTGCGAGATAAATCAATTCAGCTTGTAATAACGTCACCTCCATACTGGCAATTGAAAGATTATGGAATAGATGAACAAATCGGATTTAACGACAGTTACGAAAATTACATAAATAATTTAAATCTGGTCTGGAAAGAATGTTATCGTGTTTTAGATAACGGATGCAGACTGTGTGTAAATATCGGGGATCAATTTGCCCGTTCTGTTTATTATGGAAGATATAAAGTTATTCCAATAAGAACAGAAATAATCAAATTTTGCGAAAGTATTGGTTTTGATTATATGGGCGCTATAATTTGGCAGAAAAAAACAACAACCAATACTACTGGGGGTGCCAGTATAATGGGAAGTTTTCCTTTCCCACGCAATGGTATCCTGTCAATTGATTATGAATTTATTCTATTGTTTAAAAAACTTGGCACATCCACACGGCCTGATAAAACAAGCAAAGAACAATCAAGGATGACAAAAGAAGAATGGAAGGAATATTTTTCCGGGCATTGGAATTTTGGTGGCGTAAGGCAAGATGGGCACATTGCAATGTTCCCTGAAGAACTTCCAAAAAGATTAATTAAGATGTTTTCCTTTGTTGGAGATACAATTCTTGATCCATTTCTTGGAAGTGGAACAACATCTCTTGCAGCTAAAAACCTTAACAGAAATTCAGTTGGTTATGAAATTAATCATGAATTTATCCCCTATATTAAACAGAAGCTGCAGGTAAGCCAACTTGACTTATTTGGCGCTAAATATGAGTTTATAGAGCAGAAGAAAAACAATATTGATTTTAAGAACGAAATAGACAACCTCCCATATGTCTTTAAAGACTTTCATGCTTTTGATAAAAAAATCGATCCTAAGAAATTACAATTTGGTTCAAAAATCGATAAAAATCATGTTAATAGAGAAGAGTATTATTCTGTTAAAGAGATCATTAGTCCAGAAACAATAAAGTTAACCAATGGATTAACTGTCCGTTTAATTGGCGTCAAAGAAGATAAATCAGCAAACGGAGAAGCTGTTGAATTTCTGAAATTAAAGACAAAAAATCAAAAAGTGTATATGAAATTTGACAAGGAAAAATATGATAAAGACAACAATCTGTTTTGTTATCTATATCTTAAAAACAAAACATTTATAAATGCACACCTCATAAAAAAGGGGCTTGTTTTAGTTGATAGCCAGCAAGAATATAAACACAAACATAAATTTTTAAATTTGAGGAAATCATGAATAAAGAATGGATTGCCGGCACTGAAGGGCAAAATTTAAAATTTAAGAGGGAAACCCTATTAAACTATGGAATGAATAGGTGGGGTTTGAATAAGGCATATAGTGTTGGCTCAACATCCGAATTGATAAGAGTTTGTGCCCCAAAGACTTTTGATGAATGGGAGGACTTCTATTTCAATAATGCACAACAAAAAAAGAAAAATGGCGTCAGAATTACAAGGGATTACATAACAGGTTTAGGCCAGACTCTATATATAAAGATTTCCGAGGTTGTTCAAAGTGAGTTGGAATCAATCACTGAAGATGAATGCGTTGATTATGCATACAATCTGGTTCTTAATAGGACTTACGAAGGCTATAAGGCAGAAATTGATACAATCTATGGACAGCTTGAATCAATTGTCAATCGTAAGATAGAACCGGCACCGGATGAATGGGATAGAACGTATGGAGTTGATTTTTACATAAAAGTAAATGATAAGTATGTAGGAATTCAAATCAAACCAATTTCTTCTGGGCAGTCTATCAATCAATATCAATGGGTAGAAATGCATCGAAAAAATCATGAGCGATTTAAAAATGATTTTGGAGGTCATGTCTTTTTCGTATATTCCGTCAAAGGTGCAGGAAAAAAGAAAAAAATCTACAATACAGAAGTAATTGATCAGATCATTGAGGAAATAGATAGATTAAGCTAAAGGAAACAGCGAACAAAGCGGAGGGGAATTGGTGTCAAAATCTTGAATAGTGAATAAAGAAAAGTTTAATTCACAATTCAAGCTTTGACACCAATTTCAATTCAAGCTTTGACACCAATTTCACCAATTTTCTTCCATACCCATCTGTCAAAACGTGTAGATTGACGATTATAGTCTGTGCTTTTCCTGTCTTGTGGTTATACAAAATATTGTGGTGATAGGCTCTAGTCTGAAAACTGTGGTATCTTCAACTAACCTGTATCGAACCCCGATTACATTTTACTCTCTTTGGGTCTAATTACCCGAAGCTTGCTTCGATAAAATGGGGTATCCATACTAATGATCCTCCACAGCTTGCTGCGGGGCAGTTCATTTATTGAGTGTTAAGCGGCTAAATAAAAACATAAGGAATAGTATTTTTCTTGTCGATCCTTTTTGTTTTTGGTATTTAAGCGAGCAATCGTATAATTACTTGTAACGACACAGAGGATAAAAAACCGCCGCTGGTGAAGCGCAGCGTTGGGCGGATGGGGCTTATGGTAGAAGAAATCAGTTATCAACGGTTGTTATGTTTGATCGTATTCTGTGCATTTATTGCAGTATTGACAATCGGCTGTATGTCGCGGGGCGAAAAGACCATGAATGACGAACAAGCATCTGTAGACAAGATCTTAACCGAACCTGATTATGATTACGAAGGTTTTGTCGACTACATCTATGACGGTCATATCTACAAATTATGGTACGGCAGAATTGGCTCCGGCAGCGTACCATCTGCGTTGGTTCTGCACGGCGGTCCGGGAGGCAATCATCATAATCTCGTGGCGTTTCAGGCATTGGCTGATGAACGCCCTGTGATCTTCTATGACCAACTGGGGTGTGGGAAATCAGACCGCCCGGATAATCCGTCCTTGTGGACTGCTGAACGATATTTTGATGAGGTGCGAGCGGTACGGGATGGTCTGGGCTTGAAAAAGTATCATTTGATTGGTCATTCATGGGGAACTACCCTGGCTGTTGGATTTGCCGCCAAACACCCCGACGGCATATTGTCCATTTCTCTCCATAGCCCGGTACTGAGTTTTCCCTATTACATCAATCATGTTGCCCCAAAACTTAAGCAGGGCTTGAGTTGCTTGAATGGAGAAGCCGGGCAGATCATTGATGATTATGAGTTGAGGGGTGTGGGAACAAAGAGCGACTATGACGAAGCTTGCATGGAATTCACCAAACGGCATGTTACACGCACCTGGCCATTACCTGAGGCGATGAAGAAATTGATTGCCGCACGGAATGCCGTAATCCACGATATTATGGTTGCAAGCGGTTCGGAGTTGAATGTGCCGGGAAATTTAAAGACGGTAAACGTAACCTCACAACTGTCCAAGTTAGATTTCCCTGTTCTTATGACCTGCGGAAACGACGATCTTTGTACGCCTGCCTATACTAAATGGCAGTCTGGTTTTGCTAATGACCCTCAGTGTCATATCATACAGGGAAGCGCCCACATGACCCCCGTGGACAGGCCCCTGGAACTTCTCAGGCTACAAAGGGCTTTTCTAAGAGAAGTGGAAAACCCATCGAACAACCGCGTGCACCGGGCGCGGTAAACCGCGCCTGTGACTCAGATCGTTACAGCATCGGTACTGGTCAAGTATCTTCACCGCTGTTCTCAAAGTTCTGGTTGTTGCTTTCTGCTATTCATGTAACAAATTGAAACGCTTTAAAAATTGTGATATGCAAACTTTATCTACATGAGAATTATCTGATTCTTGAGTTGCTCTGCTGGCAAGATATCTGAACTTCAAAACGTCTGGCGAGATAGCTTTCAATGGGCTATCCGGTTTTCTGTTTAATATCCAAATTGTTGAAATATACAGTTAGAAAAACTGTTTTGAGGCTAATTTTTGGTCAACAATCATGAAATCTGTGGGAATAGTCAGAAACTATATAATAACTGGTTCGGTGAGAGAAATAAAATGGAGACAACATGAAAATCAACTTTGAATGCAAAGGGTGCAAGAAGGAATTCGATTGCGAAATGGGAACAATCGGAATTAACGAGGCGACCATGCGTCCAAATTTCGAGAAACCCATCGTCTGTCCCCGTTGTGGAGAGAAGACAATGGATGAAGTCCTTTTGACCGAGCTTGGCCAAAGCCAGTTGACAGAAGCCACCATGTATCTGTGAGCAACGGGGGGATCACCAACAACAAAAATGAAAAATAAAAACAAATTCATAGAAGAGTATGATAGCCATCATTCAAATTTTTTTGATGACCCTGATGATAAATATCATGAGGCGGTTTGCCAATCATTGGATGATGTTAATGAGGCTCTAGAAGGAGCCGATGTTGACACTGATGATAGAAGAATTATCTGGAAAGACGGCGTACGATTGACTGTCGATGAAACTGCTAATCGGATAAAGAAACAAAGCAATGTAGACATTGAACATATAAAAAGAGGTATTCTAACATGGCTTGAAATGGAGTTTGTTCCTGCGGACATGAACCAAAAGCAGATGGAAATTTTTGAAGAAAAGATCACTAACTGGATAAAAGTCCATGACAAAGAGAGAATAAACCCCAAGGATATTGTCGGGATTTTGTTTAATGATCATGGCAAATAATGTTGATGAATTTTACAAACGATTTACACCGAACAATTGCGTGGTCGTGTCCAGATAAATCCGAATCGTTGGGATTCCCGCAAAGCGGGATGAAATTCGATA
>JAIVWD010000169.1:0-7441 GCA_049190315.1 Deltaproteobacteria bacterium
AAAACCTTGCCCGGTTATCCAGAGATCCTCCCAGCTCATCGTCACGCTTGTTAAGAACAGGCGAAAGGAGCTGAGCGATAAGATCGCCATAGCTTGCCTGAATTTCTACTCCATCGTAACCGGTTTCTCTTGCCCTTTTGGCACCGTAAGCCATTATTTCAATGATCTCATCAGCATCCTTAAGAGACATGAAATTTGCCAAAGGTAAAACCCATTTATCACCTTTTTTCTTGGCTCCGCCGATCTCTCTACTAAAGGCTCTTTCCTTTGGATAATTGAGCTGCATGAAAACCTTAGCGCCCTCATTATGAATAATATTTATTAGTTCTATTAAACCTGAAGCATATTCCTCTTGATCAAAACGAAGTTCATGGGGGCCTTTGTAAGCTCTTGGGTAATCAAGGCAGGGACAGTCAAGGACAATCAGGCCGACTCCGCCTTTTGCCCTTGTTCTGTAAAATTCGGTCATCTTTTGATTAACTTTATTCTCTGTGGCATATTTTGTAGGAAACAGCGCCATTATAATTCTGTTTTTGAGATGGCATTCTCCTATTCGTCCTGATGAAAAAAGATGAGGGAAACTCATATTACCTCCTTTTTGCTAACATATTTTGTCAAAGTATGATAATTGGTAACTACTCAGGTGGATAGGCTGAAGACTGAAGACTGTTAGGAAAAAACGCATTAAAAGCCATGTTTGATGCAAAAATCAGATATTTCCGCCAAAGTACGGCAATCGTGCTCTTCTTACCCCTTCAGCCTTCAGCCTAAACAGCTTCAGCCTGACTACGTGAGTAGTTACAGTTTTTGATTCATTAAAACAGCGATCACTGCATCTGCTTTTCCACCAGTCATGATTTTCTTGGCCAGATTTCTTCAAAATATCGCCTGCTTATCCAAAAGCAGTGGGTGTATTAATTTCTTAACCAAAGACCACTGAGGTTTAAGTAGAAGGGAGGCGTCATGAAAAGGGCTTTTAAAGATATTTCGGAAATGATACATCAGACAGATCCAAAAGCCAGTTTTGCCATAGAATTCTGGGATGGTGATTCAATAACTATCGGGGACAAGCCGAAATTTATTTTAAAGCTTAAATCCTTGAGGGGCGCCAAAAGGATTCTCAGAGATGGTTATGTCGGCTTTGGAGAATCATATATGAAGGGAGATATAGAAATTGAGAACGATCTGCAGGAGTTTCTTCGTCTTGGTTTTTTAATTAATTTTGATGATTCACGGCTACCTTCCTGGCAAAAAATACGTTTTTTTATCCTTGCGCTTCTCAACAGCGATACATTAAAAATCGCACCAAAAAATATTTCTTACCATTATGATAAAGGCAATGAATTTTATTCGCTTTATCTTGATAAGACAATGAGTTACTCCTGTGCATATTATAAAAATGGGAATGATTCTCTGGAAGAAGCGCAATTGAGCAAATATGAGCATGTATGCCGGAAACTTTTATTGAGTCCTGATGAATCACTGCTTGATATAGGCTGTGGTTGGGGAGGGATGCTCATCTATGCCGCACAGAATTATGGAATAACAGGAGTTGGAAATACGATTTCACAAAATCAATACGAATATGCCGGCAATAAAATAAAGGAATTAGGGCTGGAGGATAAGATTAAGATCTTATATATGGATTATCGTGAGTTAAGCGGAAAATTTGACAAAATTGTTTCCATTGGAATGTTTGAACATGTAGGGAAAAAATTCATTCCGGTATTTATTAAAAAAGTATCGAGTTTACTGAAAAAAGGCGGATTAGGCATGCTGCATACTATTGGTAGAGACACCCCATCCCTCTCCGATCCATGGACATTCAATTATATCTTTCCCGGCGCATATCTTCCTGTACTTGACGAAATTCTGCGTGAAATGGGGAAAAACGGTTTTTCAATATTGGACGTAGAAAACCTCCGGCTCCACTATGCAAAAACCTTAGACCAATGGGCGGAAAATTATGAAAATAATGTTGAAAAAGTGAAAAAAATGTTTGATGATACATTCACAAGGCAATGGCGTCTTTTTTTACATGGTGCCTCAGCAGGATTCAAATATGGCATGTCTCGCCTGTATCAAGTTCTTTTCACAAAAGGATTAAACAATACATTGCCTACAACCAGAGCACATGTGTATAATAAATGTAACTACTCAGGTGTTTAGACTGAAGGCTATAGGCTGAAGGAAACAAATGATTCCTGAGCGTTATTCTCTATGTTTAGGATAAGATTTGCGGCCGCTTTAAGAAAATATTGGCTTCTGGGAGTCTTTTCCCTAAAAGTCTTCAGTCTTCAGCCTAACCAACCTGAGTAGTTACTAATAAATCATAACATCCAGACTTCAGGAGGTCAGCATGAATATAAAAAAAATAGCCTGTTGTATAGATTTTTCAGAAAATGCCGAAGATGCATTTATAGCGGCCCTCGATCTGGCTGAAAAAAATAAAGCCGAACTTTTTGTAATTCATGTATCGCCGCCTGTCATAAGTTATCAAGCAACAGATACGGAATGGATGATGCCTTACGAACCGGAAGGACCTTTGATTTTAGAATTAGAAAAACGAATGGATAAAGAGTATGGGGCCAAAATAAGTAAACATACTGATTATAAGCTTGTTGTACTTAGCGGACATATTTCAACAGAAATATTAACATACTTGAAAGAAGAAAATATCGATCTTGTTGTGATGGGCTCTTATGGACTATCGGGAATGGGACTCGTATTCTTCGGTAGTGTGGCCAAGAGAGTGGCCGGTAAATCCCCGTGCTCTGTACTGATAGTACGTAAACAAAAAGAATAGCCGTTCACGGCTTGAAACTTGAAATTGGAAAGTAGAAATTTGGGAAAGATTAAAAAAATTCTATCCACTGCTGTGCTCTTAACGGTGTTTCTTTTTTCTTCAACCTGTTTGGCAGCCGGCTCTGATCTAAAGGAAGCAAAAATTCCTGATTCCCTGCATTCCGGGCTGGAATATCTTTTATCCTTAACTTCCAGGGATAAAAACGAACCTGTTGATCTTAAACTTATTCAAAAAGTACTGGATTTTGTCGTTTCTCCCAAAAACAGCTCCTCCCTTTATTATACAGACAAATTGTTCGGCTCGCCTTCCGCTTATTATGAATTTGATATTAATAGAGATCTGAAACACATTCTCCAGTATGCATACAATCCTGATATTCCTTCATTTGCTTTTATGCCTTCTTCGGTCCGGCTTTCCTACTGGGCTGAGGTAAACGGGCAAAATCAAGACCTGCCTAAATTGTGGACACATATCTCAAATTCTGATTGTCCAATAGTGGTTAAAGGGGTTGAACATATAGAAATAACTCCGGATCAATTTACAGGTGCTTACTATCGTTATGATATAGATAAGGCTTTGATTCTTTGCAAGTATCGCGGCCGAAATCTATTAATCTCGATTTCCAAACAAAAAGACAAGTCCGATGTGGGCAGAAAAGGCATTGTGCTGGGCTCAGATGACAACTGGGACTATTTTTATTCAGGCCGAAAAGGTCTTTCAAAGCCGGGTCTTGGTTGGGTCAGCTCCTATATGTACAATTCCATTGGCATAAGCTTCCTGTACGAGGTTGACTCAAAAAAACCCGTTATAAGATACGGGGCATTTAAATGGCTCAGGGCTGGATGGGCTAACGTGAATGTAGTGAAAAACAAGCACATTCATAAAGGTCTGATTCGCTACGCAAAGGATTTAAAGATGATTTTGGAGCACCCTTTACTGCCTGAAGCTTCAGAACTTGCAAAATTATTTTCTGATTTTGAAAATTATCCCCCCGAAGATATGAGAGAGAAGGTTAAAAGTCATTTAACCGCTCTGAAAGACAGATATAATGGAAACAAATTATCATCCGGTAAAAACTTCCCTAAAAATTTAAATATCAGAAAATATATAAATAAAATGACAAATAAGGAAATGTACGCGCTTCTTGTTGTGGAATACATGAAATCCATACTTGGGAAAAACCAGTATTTTGATAATACCTAAGTTGAGCGATTTTTTACGAAGAAATGTGCCAAGATTTTGATGCAGCAAGGTTTGCGAAAAGCGCAGGCATACCAATGGATATGTCGAGACTTTTCGCAAGTCCTTGATGCGCAAAAGATTAGTGCAGATCGAGTAAAAAATCGCTCAATTTAGGTAATACATTACTTTTCAGCAAGAGGCAGATTGATTTAGGTAGATAGCAGCTATATATAGACTTTCAGCATCCAACATCCTACCGGACAACCCAAACCGTAAAACCGACAGCATGCTGAATAACTTTTCTTGTAACGCTTCCGATAAAAAACTCCTTAACCTTGGAAACGCCTCGGCGTCCGAGAATAATGGTTCCAAAATTATCGGCTTTGGCCGCTTTGAGGATATCATCTGCAACAGAGCGACTGCCGTCAATTATCTTTATGTCTATATTATCCGCAGCCAGCCCATGCTTCAAAAGCATTTCCTTTGCCTTTGTCATGTGTGGAACAATTTCCTCTTCAGCCTTCTTTTGCCATATTTCCTCAAGTCCAGGTGCATTTTCCAGAACTTCCAAAGGCACAAAGCGTCTTATATGGCTTTTTGTGTAAAAAAGAGTTACATGGCATTCAGTTCCGGAAAGCATAGCACCTGCATGGGCGACGGCACGCAGAGCATTTTCAGAGCTATCCAAACCCACAAGAACCTTTCTTGAATTTACAGGGCCACCCATAATCCATACAGGATAATCCTCACAGTATTCTAAAAGTTTGCTCGATATTTCACCCATGAAAAAATCCTTTAATCCGGTCCTTCCATGCCGGCTCAAAAGAATTGCATCCACTTTGTTATTATCTGCCGTTTGAGCAATACCCAGAGCAATGCTTATGTCCTTACGCTTTGATATTGTAGTGATTTTATCTTTATCAAAACCTTTTTTAATAATTGCCGACCTGGCATCAGTTAATATCTTTTCCGCCATTTCTACATTGCTTTCCTCTACAGCCCTCAACCCATCCCAGTACACCTGACTCATAGCATAATCTTCAGTAAGAATTGGAGGCAGGGCCGGTAGAGCATAAAAAAACAAGACTTCAACATTACGATCCCGGCTATACATCAGTTCCAGGTAATCCAGTGCTCTGAGGGAATTCTCAGAACCATCTATGGGTACCATAATCTTTTTGGGTAAATCTTTCATGATATACTCCATTTGACCTATAATTTTTTGCCCTGATATCAATCGACATAAAATAGCTTCGGCAGTTCATGTTGTAGCTGCTTTGACCTTGCCATGATAAATTTATATTGTATCAGGATCAGGGAAAAAGGCAATCAGATCTCAGAATTCTCGCAACTTTTCGGCCAAAAGAGCCAGGGGGCTCTTAACTATTACCAAGTTATTATAGGGTGTTATGAAATTATTTGGGTAGGATATTATCAGTAAACTCCCTAATTTCAAACAAATGATGCCGGGTTTGTTTCTTTTAACCGGTGATTGATATCTTTGCCGATACTTTGGGCATCCTTTTCCGGCACATTACATGCTGTGAAAACCGTACTCCACTCCGAAACAGCCTCATGAACTTTCCTGATCACTTCCACAGTCTGTTGTCGTCGTTTTAAACCGAAATGCCTGGCCTCCTGCAGGAGTGTTTCAAGATCAGGCGGCCTGTTATCAAGCCCGATGCGCAGCACATGTTCCCTGTTAAAACCGATGTTCGGCACCAGGTCGAATGCAGGGCTCAGTTTCCAGCCTTCATCATTGTGTAGCATAAGGAAATTTTTCAGGTGGTCATCGGTATTGCCGATCATCACGTTGAAAACCATCTGCCTGTAAAGCCTCTGGATGTCCTGCCCCGGTTGCGTGGAAACATGCCTGATTACCTCTGCCATGTCCCGGTAGCCGGCATAGTAATATCCGTCTGCCTTGAGCAGTGACTGCATGCTGACCAAGTGATTGCGACCACCGGCTTCGTTGATATCGAATCGTTTTACCAACAGGCATTTTCTGGAGCCCAACGCTAAAAGCCTGCTATCAGCGGTTTCAATACCTGCCCTGCGGCCTAACTCCATAGCGGCGGCTTCCAGGCTGACAACGTCCAGTTGATCCCCGGCACTGGCAAACTTTGCCAGGTATGCGCCGTTTTCATCCTTGACAAGTGCCTTGGGCCTGGCTCCGCCTGGTGAACTGCCTGCCTGGAACAACAGGGAAAGTTCATCGTCGTCCACAGCTTTGTTCTGCTCAAATTTTTCCGCCAGCAGCGCCAGTTCCCGCAGGTGATGAAGGGGAACCCCGGTCGTTTTCAAGTCGGGCCGGCCTTCCTCCACGTAGCTCAAAGCCCCCAACCCCTGGTTTCCTGACAAGCGTAACAACTGTGGGATACGTTGGTCTTTGCGGCCCAGCTTGTAGCGGCGGACCAGGAGCTTCCGGCCCCAATCGTCCGGAAGACTATCTTCAAAAACGCCATGGACTCCGGCATGAGGCCGATCCGCATCAAAGACATCCGCAGACAGCGGTAAATGCAGCGAGTCAAGCGGGAAGGCTTTCGGATTCTCCAGATATTCAGGAGTATAGCGAAATTGTCCCTCAAGCGCTCCCCTGGCATCAGGCTCGTCGATAGCCAGTTCTCCGGCCTTGACAACCTCCGCTACAGGCAGAGTCAACCATACCGTGAGCATCATGTCTTTTTCTTTCGCCTTCCCCCGGCACGCTGTCGCTTGCTGGTTTTTCTTTTTAATTTCGCAAACAGGTCTTCTTTTGGAGCCAGTACCTCCTGCCAGCCGTCAAGCCGGCCAAGGATGCTGCTTGCCTCCAGCCATTTGCCAATCAGCGTCTGCGGAGAACCTCTTTCCATTTTGCTGTACGACTGGCGGGTTAAGCCAAGCCTTTGTGCGAACAGTTCCTGGCTTTCGTTGCGAGCCAGACGCGCCTCTCTTAACCTTTCGCCAAGCTGTTGCAGTATGGATTCAATACTATTTTTATTGTTAATCATATTTAACTCTCTATCATAATAACTCTTACTAAGTAAAGTATTTTTTACCGAGTAATCATTTTCCGTATTTTTTTACCATTCGGGTTCACCATTAAACTATTGCGGAGGAACAAAAGTCCGGCTATACTCCCGTCCTGAGTAATTGGCTGCTAATTATTTTTAATTAAACCTCGGGCTCCGCCCGAGCGACCCTAAAAGGTTTGACCGTTCCGGCGAAAATATTGAACGGCAGAGTAAAGCGTTTTTTTGAACATCGAACATCCAACATCCAACATCGAACGTTGAACATCGAATGATGAAATCGCTTCGCTCCGCCAGTTTATAAATTGGCAGAATACCTTATTCAAAATTCGACGTTGGACGTTCGATGTTCATAGTCTTTTAGCTTGATGGCTGTGTTCTGAATATTGGATTGTAATCTGCAGGAATTGCGATGCTTTTAGACCCCTTCGAGGGGTCTTCA
>JAIVWD010000170.1:0-7413 GCA_049190315.1 Deltaproteobacteria bacterium
CGAAGTCGCTGATTTAGCAATAAACAATAAGATTGGTTTTGTTGCGCAACCAAATAATATTGACGACATAAAAGCAGGGTTTGAAAAATTTCTAAGAGCGCCAAAACACGAGTTGCAAGCATTTAGCGACAGTGAGAAGTCACTTTTGGCCAATGAATATGACCGCAATAAAATTATACAACAAATGACAGAAGAGATCTTTCCTTTATCCATTTTCGCTTAAGGCACTTTTGGGTAAAAAGCAAAGTGGAGAGGAGAGTGAAAACATCAAATGCAAGATCATCCGCCAGCAGCAAGGCGAGGCGGCCTGGGGCGCGCGGGCTGGACACGAATTAATTGACACCAATATCATAGGCAAGGTATTATAAGAGAAATTTTTCAGGAGGACTTGTGATGATTTTAATGGATCGAATTGAGCTTAATCCAAGAGTTTGCAATGGAAGGCCTGTGATCAAAGGGACACGGATTCCTGTCTCTGTTATTTTGGAACAGATAGCAGAAGGTGAATCCTGGGATACTTTGCTTGCCGGCTATCCGGAATTGAAGAAGGAAGATATCCAGGCAGCCCTGCTTTATGCCAGGGCATCTCTTGATCACACAGAGGTTAAACCAGCCTATGCCTGAGCCTCTTAAGATTTATCTGGATCAAATGTTGCGACTTGATGTGGCTCAGGCTTTGCGTGGTGAAGGCCACGATGTTATACGTGCCTCCGAAGTCGGCCAAGCGCGAGCAGATGACTATGAGATATTGCAGAAGGCGATTACTGAAAATCGAATTCTTGTTACTCTTGATGAACATTTTGGTGATTGGGTAATCCTCCCGCTTAGCAAGCATCCAGGTGTAATTCGACTTAAGGTTCATCCTACAACATCCAAAAATGCTATAAAGCTTCTTCTACCATTTTTACGCCTCCATTTTTCAGAACAATTCAAGAATCATCTTGTCATACTTTCGCCAAAGCGTGCAAAATGGGTTTATACGGCTTAATTTTTCCAAAGTGATCGATTTAATCGGAATTCCTGATGCAATTCAGATAGCTGTTGGGATAATATATGGCTTTGATGCATTTTTGACCAATGATTCCAGCCTGAAGAAAGTAAATGATATCAGGGTGGTGATACTTGAGGATTTTTTAGAAAAGTAACTAATCATGCCACGCCAAGCAAGACTTGATGCTCCCGATGTCCTGCAGCATGTAATGGCCCGGGGAATCGAACGTCGGAAAATTTTCTGGGACGATAAGGATCGTACCGCATTTCTGGAGCGGTTCGGAGTGATTTTAGAAGAGACGCAAACCCAGTGTTATGCGTGGGCCTTGATCCCGAACCATTTCCATATTTTGTTGCGTACTGGTACTACACCGCTAAGCAAGGTCATGCGTCGTCTGATGACCGGATATGCCGTGACATTTAACCTCCGGCATAGAAGGGCAGGGCATCTTTTTCAAAATCGTTATAAGTCTGTTGTCTGTGAAGAAGACCCTTATTTATTGGAACTTATTCGTTACATTCATCTAAACCCGCTCAGGGCAAAGATTGTAGCGGATTTGAAAGCACTGGATAAATACGCATGGACAGGTCATAGCGTTCTATTAGGAAAACAAAAAAATCCTCTTATATCTGATACCGTACCCATAAACAATAATGAAAAATTGCTTGCCGAAGTAACTATCGAAGATGTCCTCAAGCATTTTGGAAAAAGGTTAAAGGATGCCAGACAAAATTATCACCATTTCGTTGAAAAAGGAATAAAGCAGGGACGGCGGCCGGAATTGCAGGGCGGAGGTCTTGTCCGAAGCGCTGGTGGCGACACCTCTGTTTTGTCGCCAAAGCGCAAAGAAGATCGTGAGCTTTCAGACGAAAGGATTTTGGGAAGCGGGGATTTTGTTTCAGGTGTAATGAAAAAAGCCAACGAGTTGATGAATGATAGAGCGAGATTTAGTATTTCATTGCAGGATTTAGCTTCTAAGGTCTGCTCAAGATTTGAGATCACCTTCGATGAATTAACATCCCGGAGACGAGAGCGAAATCTCAGCCAGGCGAGGGCAGTGTTCTGTTATTTGGCAGTAGATCAACTGGGGTATAGCGGGGAGAATATGGTAAGAACTTTAAAGATAAGTGGACGGGGTGTTAGCGATTGCAGAGATAGAGGTAAAAAAATTCTCGACAATCCGGAAATCATAAGCGAATATTTGACGTAAGTTCATAATGTAACAACGTCCCTTATGTTGTGTGTTTTCCTATCTTATTGAAATTGCATGATTATATCGTCATTCCGGCTTTTTGAAGATATGTGCTATATATTCAGGTAGTTATTCATTTTTCAGCCGTTTTTATAATTTCACTGACAACATAATAAATTTCAGGTATGCGCACTTCTTATCAGCCGGCCCGGACTTGTTTTTTCCTTTAAAGACTGTCGAGCCAGTTTAACGTTTTTTCTTTATTCTTCCAATCAATCAACTCGTTTATCTTTGGATCGTTGTTTAAATTTGATTGAGTATACTCTATAAACCGCTTTTGAACATCTCTTCTTTTCGGTAAATCAAGATGCAAATAAACCATGGTCGATCCAAGTTTCTCATGGCCTAAATGGTTTTTTATCTCGGTTAATGATGCCCCTGACATCAACATGTTCACGGCACAAGAATGTCTGAAGCTATGCACCGGGTTGATAAATTTCAGTTTTTTTCCTGGAAGACTTTTATTCAAATACTTCTCGCATATTTGATAAATGCCGTGTCGCGTTAACGATTCTTTACGCTGGTTAATAAACAAGCTGTCTTTATATAATGGTTTTGGAAGCGGACGATAATTCTTAATGTATTGTTCAACCAGCGCTGCTGTTTTAGGCCAAAGTTGCAACTGCCGATACTGGTTGCCTTTTCCCAAAATGGCAAGAGTTCTTTTTTTTGGATCAAAATAGTCAATCTTTAGCGCCGCAAGTTCACTGGCCCGGGCACCCGAGTCATAAAGAAGATGCATAAGCGTATAGTCGCGGAAGCCCTCTTTTATTTTCAGATCAACTGAACCAAAGACTTTGAGGACTTCATCATGCGTCAAAAAGCCGATTAAAGGCTTCTGCCATCGCTTTTGAGGAATATTAAGGAGCATTTCTGCGGTTTTGCGGTATTCCGGATACATTAATCGAATCATCTTTGCCAAAGATTTAAGGGCGGCTAAACGGCTGTTTCTGGTTCTTGGGCAATTTTTTCTCTGCTCTTCAAGATGATTTAGAAAGTCAAATATTAAATCGGTAGTGAGATGTTTGACTTGTATATCTTTGACTGCCTGATTTTGACAGGCCGCTGCAAACTTTAAAAACAAAGTAAAAGACTGGCGATAAGAGTTGATGGTTTCATCGCTTGCCCCTTTTATCCTGGGAAGATACTGATCAAAAAATTGATGGAGACAGGTTGAAAGTTTCATATTTCTTCTTGCCGGCTTATTGCAAAATCGACTAATCCCTGCCGGTGCTCGGCATCAACAACTTTAAGATAAACGGCAGTATATCGATATTTGCGATGTCCCAGATATACTGCCAGTATCGGCAATGCATTCTGGGGCGATTTGCCCTGTTGTTTGATTCTTTTCAGAGTATTTATGGCAAAAGAGTGCCTCAAGCTGTGCGGCCTGGGATTTCCAAACGTTGTGTTGGCGATGATTCGCCTGGGCTGATTAATACCGATATCTTTAACGGCCTGGCCAAATACCTTGTAAATCCTTTTACTTGATAATGTATGGCCGTTTTGTCCGGGCAAAAGATATGGAGTTTGACCCTGGATAAAGGCTTTTCGTACAGCGAGATAATTACCCATTTCACTGATGACAGTCTTAGGTACCGGTATCAATCGATCTTTGCTGAACTTAGTCTTCTCGATATAAATGGTTCCTTCGTTGCCTCGATAATGGCAGGGCTTAAGCCGCAAGGGCTCGCTTATTCTCATGCCGCATCGGGCAAGCAGCAATATGGCCATGTATACAGAATAATCCTTAAAAAAATACATCGGATCTTTTCGGATTGCTCTCTGGATTATTACAAGCAGTTTATCGATTTGATCTGGTGAGAATATAAATGGGATAAAGGCATTCGGTGTATACGAACAAATATCGATTACAGGATTTTCATCTATGATTTGCCGGCGAACGAGGTAATTAAAGAATCCGCGTATAGCCAATAAAATTGCATTAAATGATTGCGGTTTTTCTTTGAACTTCTTTTTGAGTTCAAGGAAAAAGGGAGGTCTCAGGTCATCCGGACCAGCTTTTTTGTCACATACGTATTGATCGAAGCCGCAAAGCTGACCTCTAAGGTTACGATCCGTATAGCCAAGAGATAGGCGATAAGAGATATATTCTTCCATCTGTTGGGCCAGGGAACTTTTAAAGTGTTTCATCAAACAGCTCCTTGCGCATTAACTTTGTGTGGATATGAAGATAACGTTTTGTGGACTGAACGTTGTCATGGCCCATCATCTGTTTGACTTCAAAAATGGATGCGCCGCTTTCCAGCAAATTTTGAGCGTATGTATGTCTGAGCCAGTAAGCTGATGCCGAAGGATTGGCCTTTCGCATGGCAGCCGTGATGTCGTGACTGACTGTTGCCGCAGTGACTGGTTTTACTGGAGCACGAAAGGTTAAAAACAGCTCACGGTGATCACTTTCAGGCCTGCATCCCACAATATATGCGGCAATAGCCTTGATTGTAATCTCGGGCAAAGGAAGCTTGATGGGATTGGCGCTTTTTCGATCCGCAAGACTTATTTCACCCTGAACAAATGAGATATTATCCAGCCGGATCAGACCGATCTCTTTGGGACGAAGGCCCAGCGTATATCCCAAGTGAACCATGGCTGAAGTTCGAAGCTCTTTGCAATTGTCTGTGGACAGCCCTGCAAACAACGCTTTTACTTCATCGGATCGTAAAAACTTCGGTGGCTGGGCTTGCGCGAACATGGGGGCACCGATAATCAAAGGGGCCAAATTCCTTTTTAGAATCTTGCGGTGAAAATACAGGTATCTCAAAAAACCACGCAGGAAAGAGCGGTTGTGTCGACAGGTTGCCGGCATAAAATGAGCGTTAAATTCAGCCAGAAAATTGTCTATCCGCTCAATCTTTACGGCAGCAAGATCAATTTCATATTTTGACAGGTAATCATTGAGCGCAGAGAGAACGTTTCTGGTTTGAACAAGGGACGAACGTTGAATCTGCCTGATTTTTTCATAATAATGCAGATAGGCTTCATAGATCTCAGGCAGCCGAACAAGCGGTTTTTTTATTGGGCCAGGTATCAATTTTTGCTTAAAAAGATACCGGCTAAAGCTTCGCAGGACATTTGCAGCAAAGTATAAGTTGCAATGTTTTTCAAAGCCATTCAACGTGTCATAAGTAAACACTTGTTCCCATGAGACGCTTCGATTGGTTATAAAGTTTTGAAAATGATTTAAAAGACGCTCATGGCGCATTATGCTACCCGAAGCATAATCTGCGGATATCATCCATAACAGGTAATCACTGACGGCTTTTTCTAATCGCTCTACAACAGATAGCGCCTTAACCATGTTCAGTCTCCCTTAAACGATTGGCCGATAAGATTACATATCGTGGCCGGATCATATTTTTCCATTTGCTGCTGAGATTTTAGAAGTCTTAAAGGTTGGTTTACGGGTTTTTCCGGCAGCGAAAGCACCTGAAAAAAATAGCCGTCAAAAGCGATTAAGTCTTTATCAATCAAAGCATTGCGGGCATTCAGGTATTCATCCATGGAAATTCTTAAAAGCGAATAAATTTTATCGTAGCTGTAGTAAGAGACTCCATTCCGATCAGCCGCCAGTAGAAGGAACACGTAAAGCAATAGTTCATAATGGGAAAGACTCTCCCAGAATCCGTCACGTAAAAATCGATGCTCAATAAATGCAAAGCTGCCGGTTATCCTGCGTACTCGATTTGGAGAAAGTATTTTTGTTTTTATCATTTCTTACCTCCATTTTCGGCCACCTTATAACCAAAATTCGACAAAGGCTATCGAGTATCCTTTTGCAAGGATTTAACAAAAAGCTTTAACGCCTTGGAATAATAATAATTTGCCCTCCTAACGCGTCTCTTTTCTTATTGAAGGGTATGAGCTTATAAGTACCTGGTTTAATATCAGAAAAATGTTTTAACGCGTCTCTTTTGCAAGATCGTTTTGAACGGCGTTTTTTATCCCGTTTTTTCTGTAATTCACGGTTTCGATCACAATAATCCGGGTTCTGTTTTCGATAATTCTGATAATATCCGGGATGCTGTTCAATCCACTGTTTATGGCAATCCCTTTGATCCTTTTTATAATCCGGATCAGATGCTATTTTACTCTGTTTCCATTTATTTTTTCTGACACGTTGGCAGGCTTTCCTGTTGCAGTAATTTTGGTTTTTTATACGAGGATTAGCAGGAACCATTCTTTCGCAATTGGCACATTTAATCATTGGCTTCATGGTATTTTTTACCATAAAGACAAAAATGTATATTTGGATTATTGCATAAGAATAAGATCTGAGAAGGAAGTAAAAAGATTAAGGTATGGGAGAAGGTAAAACTGGGCGGCTAATTGTTCTTGCAAATTGTCATACAATTTCTT
The DNA here is from genome assembly GCA_049190315.1 of Deltaproteobacteria bacterium. Lineage (GTDB taxonomy): Bacteria > Desulfobacterota > Desulfobacteria > Desulfobacterales > ETH-SRB1 > B13-G4. The sequence goes on from JAIVWD010000170.1 coordinate 6,621, forward strand.
TTGTATTCTGATGACAACTCAAGTATAAGAATCAAATTCAAAGAAAATATATTTTTGATATTTAAAGGGAAGTATATCCAAAACTCACAACATAACTAAACTGGCAACATAACGTCCCTATCCCGATCGCTTGCTCGTGGTTATATGATTTGAGTGTAACCAAAATAGAACAATGCCACCTTGATGAACCCAGGATTCTCTGGATTAAAGGATAGATAAAATCCAACTATTTGTTGTAAAAACAATAAGTAATGCCCTTTTACTCCTGTTAAAGCTGATTCAAACAATTGACGAAAATTGATAATTTTGTTCTATTTTGGTTACACTCAAATGTATACCAGGCAATGGAGGTGTAGATGATATTTATCAGTTATGCCCGAGAAGACGCTGAAAATGCACGGAAATTATATAACCGGCTACTAATGGAAGGACACAACCCTTGGTTTGACGAGCAATGCATTCAGCCAGGACAAGATTGGGAACAGACAATAGAAACGGCAATAGGAAAATGCAAATATTTAATTGCTTTATTATCATCTTACTCCCTGGAGAAAAGAGGTTATGTACAGAAAGAGTTGAAAAAAGGACTTGATACGCTTGAGACAATCCCCTTCTCGCAAATTTTTTTGATCCCAGTAAGAGTTGAGCAATGCTATCCAAAACACCCCGTACTTAATAGGCTTCACTGGGTTGATCTATTTCCAGACTGGGAGGTTGGGTTTGGAAAACTCAACAAAGTTTTTGCTTTTATTCCAGAGGAAACCTCTGTAGCAGATCTTACTGACACAAAGTG
>JAIVWD010000171.1:0-7391 GCA_049190315.1 Deltaproteobacteria bacterium
GATAGAATTCTTTTCAGAGCTATACGATAGACTTCCATGTTTTCTCTCTTGTCGATCGCAACAATCTTGATGATATGGCCAATCCCTCTGCGCGGTTTAATGACCTCGGGTTACAGGGTAACTATCTCATTAATGATACCTGTAAGGATATCTAATGCACTGCACTTTCTAAAACTCTTTACATTATCAACTGCCCCGTCATGCAGATGATCAGGGAAAGAGTTAATTTCTGGATGGTGCGGCGCATTGTCCCACCGTTTAATTAATTCCCCTGATTTGTTTTGCCAATGAAATCTATACTTGGTTGTATTAAACGTTCCCTTTTCCTCAATGATCCTTTCTGTAAGCTCAACAATCGATCCATCCTTCAGTTTCAAACGGTAACGGTAAAGAGCTATCTTTTCCAAACCGGTGTCACGTATATCTCTCCTTATAACATCGACATTAGCCACAGCATCGTTTGCACTGATGAACGCATCAAGATCATTTAGATAGGTGTTTATCATTTTTTAAGTGCGGATTCTAAAGACTTAATTCTTTGTTTATATAAAAGAACATTTTCATACAATCCGACCCATTCAAAATAATCTGCATCGTCACCCAGCGTCCCGGCCTCAAATTTACTGAAAAATTCCTCTGAAGCCATTTGATATTTGGTCTCAAATCTTTCCAGTTCATAACGTATCTGATTTATATTGTTGTTATATTTGGCTATTTGAAATGTAATCAATTTGTCTAAACTGGTATCGAGTTCCTCACTTGCACCAAATGACAATAATATATCTATTTTTTCTCTCGAATTTTCTATTAATTTTTTATTTGTGTTTTTCATGTTGTATCTCACTCTTTATTGTCTGTTGATTTTTTTAGCTACAAATCTCATTAATCTGCATTTAGGTTCTTTGATTTATTCATTTTTCTCTTAGCACATATGAAAAATATTTAAAAACCAATTATTTTTTTAATATATAACGCTCTTAACTTTTCAACTTTTGTTGCTACATTCATAAGTTCAACATAATTTTCTTTCACCACGAAGTTCACGAAGAACACGAAGAAATTATAAAACCATCACATTCCAATCTTCGTGCCTCTGGTTCGTAGACTTGTTTTACGTTTCTTCACCAAATACTTGACCAAAAAATTTTTCTTTGTCCAAGTGCTTTTGCCATTCCCTGTGCCTTCTGACACTCTCTATTCTTTTCTTCCTCGACATGTTAAGAAAACGGTTAGCCTCAATAGGCCCTAAGTCGCCAATTAGTGCCTTGATCGCCTTCTTGACCATTAACTCATCAGCCATGGGTCAAATGGGGCCGCGTCCCAGATGCACCCTTCCACTTTGCTTCACTTCCGGCATTGGTGTGGATATCACCGGCCACCACGTTCTTTTTTCCTCACCATGTGTGTGTTTGTCAGAGGCGCTCGATAAACCCATGAAACCCCTTACCGTCTTGGCTTTATCAAATTCTTGCTGCGTTGTTTATGCAACATTAGGGTTTATGACAGCGCCTCAGAGATATGCTCTACTTTTTGCGGCCAGGTTTCTCTGGACATGGCATCCAAACGGGCAGTCCGGTCGACTTCGGCAGCGATGAGGCACTTCTCCACGGCCGCCTCAAACTCAGCGAGAGAGTTGACGATTTCGATCAAGTTTTCGTACAGCTTTACTTCCGGCATTGGTGTGGATATCACCGGCAGGCCGGCAGCGAGGTATTCACGGAGCTTAATTGGGTTGACCGCACGCGTCAGTTTATTGACCTTGAATGGAATTAGCCCGATGTCGAAGTGGCGGCAGTAGGCTGGCAGTTCTTCGTACCTCTTGCGCCCTAAAAAGTGCATGTTAAGGATCGCCCTGTATTTGCTAAGATTTACGCTTGAATCCGCATCACCGATTAATACAAAGTGCCAAGGGCTTCGTTTCCTTGCAACTTGAGCAAGTAAATCCAGATCCACCCAGTCGCGAATCAGCCCGAAAAAGCCAAGTGTGGGCCTCGGGATGGCGGCCATGTCCGCAGGGCACGGAATGTCCTCGTGAACAGAGCGGCTAAAGTGGTTGTAATCCACGCCGTGCGGCACGAGGATGGTGTTGGGATTCCACGGGGCTTTGGCCTTTTGCAGCGCCATTGAAGTTGTGACCACCAGGTTTGACCGTTGGCACAGTTCTTCTTCATCACGAAGCACCTGGGCCTTGTTGTAGCCGGAGAATGATGCATGGTCATCGACGCAGTAATAGACCACCTTTTCTTCGCTGAAATGGCCCAGCGCATACGCAATATCGGGCGTGAACGACCAGATCTGCGTCGGTCCGTTCCGCACCTTGCCCAAAGCCAGACGAATTTGGGCGATCAGCAACAGACGGTTCAGCCGTCGTGCTATCGGCGAACGAGGCAGAGGAATGACCAATGGGGTCAGCACGTACAGATTCTTCCGCGGACGCTTCAGACCTTCTATGACCTGCCGGAGCTTATTCATGATGTATAGCAGGTCCGAGGAACTCGCCCTGGGTACGCGCGACGCGTGGTAGTTGACCCATAACACCACGTTCCGCTCGGCCAGGATATGCATTACGTGGTGCTTGCTGGTCGGCGGCGCGTCGTAACCACTGGCGAAACACAGGATGGTCTTTCCTTCGATCATGATCTCATTCAGAGGCCTTTGCAAAACACCCTCTTTTGCCCAATTTCAGCGTCAGACTCAAATTTTAAGCCTCGAAACACTCAATGTATTCCTACATTTAAAATTTTCGCCTTCCTTGAACTTGAACAAAATTGAACATTTTTCAAAGGTCTCTCTATGGCTTCACAGCAACTTTCAAATTTTATTTTGAACTACACCTTTTACTTGCTGCCTGAAGCCTCCATAGTAATATTTGAATCTTCAGAGACTCGGTCCATCTGCCGAAATCTCAGTTAACAAACCCGCCCTCTCAAATGCGCGAAAGGTTCTGTTTCTCTCCTCATTTGCCTTTATATCATAAACCTTCTCCCTGCATTTTAGATAAACATCAAAGGCAATTAAAGTTAGTTCATCTATCTTTGATTCAAAATGCAACAACTCTTTTAAAAAATCAGGCTCTGAAAGTTCTTTTTTAAAAACCTTTCTGATAACCTTTTTTAACAAAAAGATAAAGCCGGTTGATTGTGAAGAGGATAAGATGGGCTGTACAGCTCTGATTCTTAAAATAGGATAGAGATAAGATGTTATGGATTCATAATCCATTTTATTAAGAAGTTCATCGAAAAGCGGCCCTAAATTTACAGAAAGGGTATTGCCGACCGGATTAGCAAAAGGATCTTTCTGGCTCTTCATAAATTTGGCACTGTCGGCAGGATAGTTATCAATAGCTGAGACCAGCCATTGTTTTACAATAACATCTTTGCTTTGCTCTAATAAATTGTCCAGCCTCATATCTCGGGCACACTCCTGAAATTGCATTTATGAACATTTATAAAAAAGTGACACCTGCGCTAACTTGATAACACTCAAACAAATTAATAACAAAAACAAGCAGTAAGGCATATGAATCAAGCTTTTAAGAATTAGCTTATAAACAAATTACAGCATCTTGTCAAGAATAAAAAAATGATAACCAGTTACTAAATCTATAACAAAAGGTTGTAAAGTTAATTTTTTTATGTTTTTTAGAGTCTTTTTTGTCAAAAATAAATTAGCAGAGTTCGGAGGTCATATGGCTGATTTTAAGAACAGTTTTGGAATAAAATCCACCTTAAACACTTCAGATGGTCAAGTTAATTATTTCAGTCTCAGCAAATTAGCGGATTCCGGTTTTACTGGAATTGACCGATTGCCCTTTAGCATAAAAATCCTGCTTGAAAACCTTGTTAGAAATGAAGACGGCAATATTATAACAACAAACGATATAGAAAATATGGCCGGATGGAATGCTGATGCCCCGGTATATCATGAAGTGCCTTTTATGCCTGCCCGCATACTGCTGCAGGATTTTACCGGGGTCCCCTCTTTGGTTGATATGGCTGGTATGCGTGAAGCTGCAAAACGTTTGCAGATAAATCCAATAAAGATAAATCCTCATATTCCTGTTGAGCTGGTCATAGACCACTCGATTCAGGTTGATTCTTTTGGGTCCAAAGAATCTTTTGAATATAATGTTGAAAAAGAATTCAAACGTAATTTTGAGCGATACACCTTTTTGCGATGGGGCCAGAAAAATTTCGAGAATTTAAGCGTCGTACCTCCAGCCACAGGTATAATACACCAGGTAAACCTGGAATATCTTGCAAGAGTTATATTTGTCAAAAATAATGACGGCCAGAGAACGGCTTTTCCTGACACACTTGTCGGCCTTGATTCACATACAACCATGATCAATGGAATCGGTGTTGTCGGCTGGGGTGTCGGAGGAATAGAGGCGGAAGCTGTTATGCTGGGCAGTCCATATTACCTGCTTACTCCACAAGTGACAGGTTTTCAATTAACCGGCAATCTTCCTGAAGGAACAACAGCCACGGATCTGGTGCTCACCATTACCGAGTTACTGCGAAAAAAAGGAGTGGTTGGAAAATTTGTCGAATTCTTTGGACCCGGCGTTAATGCCTTAAGCCTGGAAGATCGTGCTACCATAGCAAATATGGCTCCTGAATACGGTGCAACAATGGGTTTTTTTCCTGTGGATGATGAAACAATAAAGTACCTTCGCTTAACCGGTCGCTCTGAAAAAATTATTACCCTGATAGAAAGCTATTGTAAAGAGCAGGGGCTTTTCAGAACAAAAACAACGGAAGATCCGCTTTTTAACGATACAATCCATCTTGACATGAGCAACATAGAGCCGAGCATGGCAGGCCCAAGACGTCCACAAGAAAGAATTCCTCTTTCTAAAATTAAAAAGACTTTTTTAAATGACTTTAAGGAGGCGTCTTCAACTGACGGATCATCTACGGAAGTTAGTATAAAAAATGAAATTGATGTAGATATGCATGGCGAAAAATTTAAGCTCAACCACGGATCAGTTGTAATTGCATCAATCACAAGCTGTACCAATACATCAAATCCAAATGTCCTGATCGGCGCCGGATTGCTGGCCAAAAAAGCCGTTGAACGGGGTCTATCAGTAAAACCATGGGTCAAAACCAGCTTTGCTCCAGGATCAAAAGCTGCAATCAATTATCTAAAAGCAGCGGAGCTTATGCCGTATCTTGAGGCTTTAAAGTTCCATCTTGTGGCATATGGATGTGCTACCTGTATTGGAAACAGCGGCCCTCTGCCAAAGGCTGTGGCTGATGCGGTAAAAGACCATGACCTTGTGGCAGCATCTGTTGTCAGCGGCAACCGCAATTTTGAAGGAAGAATTTCTCCTCTTACCAGAGCCAATTTCCTTGCTTCACCGGCATTAGTCATTGCTTTTGCTATTTCCGGAAAAGTTACCATTGATTTTGACAAGGAACCAATAGCATTGGACAACAACGGCAAGCCTGTATATCTTCGCGAAATCTGGCCATCCACAGAAGAAATTAAAAACACTGTGAAAAGAGTTATACATCCTGAAATGTATAAAAAAGCTTATGAAAATGCGTTTGAAGGATCAAATCAATGGAGAACTCTCCCTGTTCCTGAAGGAACTCTTTTTAATTGGGACTCAAAATCCACATACATCAAAGAACCCCCTTTTTTAAAAGACATAAACAAAACAATTCCTGAGCTTCAGGATATAAAAGGAGCCAGGATTCTGGCACTGTTAGGCGACAGCATAACAACCGATCACATATCGCCGGCAGGGGCAATTCCGGTTAACAGCCCGGCAGGGGCATATCTTATCGACCAGGGTTTAACTCCTTCTGAATTTAATTCGTTTGGTTCGCGCCGCGGGAATCATGAAGTAATGCTGAGAGGAACATTTGGAAACATCCGCTTGAAAAATAAGCTTGTACCCGGCATTGACGGCGGCTGGACGGTTTTTTTACCAGATGGACAAAAAATGACAATATATGAAGCGGCAATGCAATACCAAAAAGAAGCTACGCCATTGCTTGTAATTGCAGGTAAAAATTACGGCACCGGCAGTTCACGCGACTGGGCCGCCAAGGGAACATATCTCATGGGCATTAAGGCGGTAATTGCTGAAAGTTTTGAACGCATACACAGAAGCAATTTGATATGTATGGGAATCCTGCCTCTTCAGTTTAAACAAGGTGAAAACCATAAATCCCTGGGCTTAGATGGAACAGAGATTTATGAAGTAGCTGGAATAGAAAATAAATTTGAGCCGTTAAAGGAACTCAGTGTTTTTGCTCAAAGAAAAAACAACAAAAAAACTGAATTCCGGGTTATTGCAAGAATTGATTCTCCAATAGAACTCAGTTACTACAGGCATGGCGGAATACTGGCTTACGTTCTGCGCAATATGAGCGACAATTATAATTGAACCTAAGTTGAAGTTTAGCCGACAATTACAGATCAAGCTTTTGACCGAACCCCTAATGCGCTAATCAAGACGCGACACAGAACCCCATACTATTTTTTGTTTTAATAATAACAAGGCACGCTCCATTATAGCCAATGCGTGTTTAGCATCCTCTTCCAGGGCTTCTTCACCAGGATATCGAAATTCAACAGCAAAAGCAGACAGCCATTCAAGGTCATCAGCCAAAATATTTAATTCAGGAAATTCAGACAAAGCCAGTTCTAACAATACCGAAAGATCATGTGTTTTTGAAAATGGTTTCTCTATCTCTTGAAGAATTCCCTTGAGATATTTTTCAACAGCCTGTTGGGCGTGAAAACATACGGCATCCCAATTTGCGCCTTCTTTGACTGAAGATTCACGCACAGCAGTGCCAACATCCCCTTCTGATTTTTTAATCCATTCCTTTGTAAGATCTTTCATACAATACCTTTCCCTTATGAATTATTTCCTTAATAAAAAAGTCCCCCTTTCTTATTCTGTTAGCAATATCGCCCGGACGGCGTACAAGAAGATCCAGAGGAAAAGAACGCTTTATTTTTCTTCTCATCTCAAAGGCTTGTTGATGAGGACGACCTTCAAAATCCATCACCACCAGAAGATCTATATCGCTGTCCGGTTTTGCGTTGCCGTAAGCATGAGACCCAAACAATATAATGCGTTCAGGATTAAATTGATTAACAATTTCTCCAATAAAAACTTGAATTTCCTTTTGAATGCTATTTGTCATGACCAAGCTCCGTGCTACCTAAAATAGAAACTTCAATTTTATCTATTAGATCTGCTAAGTTGTTTTCGAATTCCCCGACCTCAATGTTTTTCTTTTCAAGATCAGTTGCCGCAGATTAAAGAACTTTATGGATATCAAGAGCAATGGCGCGCCTTTGTTCCAGCTTTGTTGTAAAAAGTGCCGACCCTTACGCCATTTATCCTTACAATTATTCAACTT
>JAIVWD010000172.1:0-7389 GCA_049190315.1 Deltaproteobacteria bacterium
AAATTAGCGCACCTTCGGTGCGTACATAAGTGCCTAAAGTGAGCTAAAGTATATTAAAGTGCCTAAAGTTAAGGAATGCGCCTTTGGCGCTGCCAATTTTTAACTTTTTTACCATACAACTTTGCTCACTTTACATCCGGCTGAAGTTATAATCAAGGTCTGAAGATATATAGCACGCCGAAGGCGTACCACAACTTTAGGCACTTTAGCTCACTTTAGGCACTTTTTACTCATTTATCTTATGTTGCCGAATTCATTACAAAAAATGGAAACCACTATACTATTAAATTAAGCACGTTTGGGACTGACTTTTTTGATCGGGATTAACAGGAGATTGTCAAATGCTGAAAAAGCCAAGCTATGAAGAATTGGAAAAAAAAATAAAAGAACTGGAAAAAATAGCTTTTGAGCACAAACACATGGAAGTAAAGCATCTTGAAAGCGAGGGGCTTTACAGCAACATCCTTGATTCCATAAGCGACGGCATAATGGTTCTGGACTCTAACTTCCGCTTTACACACTGGAATAGGGCAATGGAAAGCATCTCCCAAATTCCACGAGAGAAAGTTGTTGGCAGTGGAAAAAACGCATGGGAAATTTTTCCTGACCTGGCAAAAGACGGTATGGATGAAATCATGTGGAAGGCAATGCAAGGTGAAGTCACCAAGCAAAAAGATGCTCCACTGCGTTTCACTAAGAAAAAAAGCGGTTTTATTTCAGAAATGTTTTTTCCGCTAAGAAATTCTAAATCGGAAATTCGCGGTATAGTCGGAGTAATTCGTGATATCACCGACAGTAAACAGGCAGAAGAGACCATCCGTCTTAATGAATCTCGTCTCAACGTGCTGTTGAAACTTAACCAAATGACTGAAGCATCCTTACAGGAAATAAAGGACTTCACTCTCGAAGCTGCCGTTAAGCTCACTAAGAGCAAAATCGGCTATCTTGCATTTATGAACGAAGACGAGAGTATTCTTACTATGCACTCCTGGTCGAAAAATACAGTAAAACAATGCGCTATGAGCAATAAACCACTAACCTACCCTATGGAAACAATGGGTCTATGGGGTGAAGCTGTCCGACAGCGAAAGGCGATTATTACCAATAATTATTCCGTTCCCAACCCTTTTAAGAAAGGCCTTCCAAAGGGTCATATAAAAATAATTCGTCACATGAACGTGCCGCTCTTTGAAGGCAATCGCATTATTATCGTTGCAGGCCTGGGAAATAAAGAAAATGATTACGATGAATTAGACGTCCGCCAGCTTACATTGTTAATGCAGGATATGTGGAGCCTTATACAGCACAAGCAAGCGGAAAAAGAAAAAAAGAAAATAGAAGTTCAACTTTTACAGGCACAAAAGATAGAAACAATAGGCACGCTTGTTGGAGGTATTGCCCATAATTTTAACAACCTGCTTATGGGAATACAAGGTTATACATCCTTGATGCTTTTTGAGACCGACTCTGCCAATCCAAATTATGCAAGGCTAAAAAACATAGAAAAAATGGTTGAAAGCAGGCTTGACCTTACCAGGCAGCTTCTTGCATATGCCAGGAAAGGCCAGGATAAAGTCAAGCTGCTTGACTTAAATCAATTGGTTGAAGAGACCTCGGAAACCTTTGGTAGAACTAGAAAGGAGTTCACAATACGCCGTGAACTTGCTGACAACCTATATACAATAGAGGCAGACCAGGGACAGATTGAGCAGGTTCTATTGAATCTTTATGTTAATGCTGCAGACGCTATGCCTGAAGGTGGTGAGTTTACCTTAAAAACCATTAATTCTTCCCACAAAAACATAAAGGGAAAGCATTTTGATCCAAAACCGGATAACTATGTCATGTTATCGGTTGCAGATACAGGTGCGGGTATGGACAAACCTACAATGAAGAGAATTTTTGAACCGTTCTTTACAACAAAGACCATAGGCCATGGAACAGGTCTCGGGCTGGCTTCAGTATATGGAACCATAAAGGCTCATAACGGATATATTAATGTCGATTCCAAGAAGGGGGTTGGAACAACATTCAAAATTTATCTGCCTGCTTCTGAAATAAAGCTCCGGAAAGCAGTTAAGATCCCCGAAGAACTAATTAAAGGAACAGGAACCGTGCTTATGGTTGATGACGAAAAGGATATACTTGAAGTAGGCGGAGAATTGCTGGAAGCCATAGGTTATAAGGTATTAACAGCTATAGATGGAGACGAGGCTATTGAAATTTACAAAAAAAATATGGATAAGATAGACATTGTCCTTCTGGATATGATTATGCCTACTATGAGTGGCGGAAAAGTCTTCGACATAATAAAAAAGATCAATCCCGACGCAAAGGTACTTCTTATAAGTGGATACAGTTTAGACAATCAGGTAGCGAAGATCTTAAACCGCGGTTGTGATGGTTTTATTCAGAAACCTTTTCATTTAAATGAGTTATCTGGAAAAATAAGAAAAATTATACAATAAAACAGTGAAAGAAAAATCATGCCTATCTACGAATTTTACTGCAGCAAATGCAATACAATTTATAATTTCTTTTCCAGAACCGTAAACACAACAAAAATGCCCGACTGCCCTAAATGCAAAAAATATAAACTTGTCCGGCAGATGTCTGCCTTTGCAGTTACAGGAAAGGCAAAAGAAGACAGCAACGACATGAACGATCTTCCCTTTGATGAAAGCAAATTAGAAAGCGCTATTCAAATGCTGGGCAAAGAGGCAGACAAGATAAATGAAGATGATCCGCGGCAGGCCGCAAACCTTATGCGCAAGCTTACAAATATGACAGGGATTGAACTCGGCCAGGGCATGGAAGAAGCATTAAGCCGCATGGAAAAAGGAGAAGATCCTGAAAAGATTGAAGCTGAAATGGGAGATATTCTTGAAAGCGAAGAACCGTTTTTGATGCCGGATAAAAAAGGAAAAGCCGCAAAAGATAGACATATCAAACCATTACGAGACGACACTCTTTATGATCTTTAACTTTCATAACCGCCGCCGCTTTTTTTGATATGGTCAAACGGTAATGTGATAATTTGAAACGCTAAACTTAAGTTAAAAGTGATAAGTAGCATATAATTTTTTTAAAAGCGAAATATTATGATTCAGACTTCGAGAACGGCACCAATAAACAAAGATGGGGCCATGCTTGAAACCCCATACGAATTCAATATGTTATATTTTCTTTGTGCCTGTTCTCGGTACATGTCATTATATATTGGTTTAGATAAACCAACAAACCATTTCTTCTTTTAAAAAAATCATATGCTACTTATCTCCCCGGCAATAATTCCCAACGCTATATTTCCAAAAAAGATTGACATTATATCCTTTTATGGGTATATTAGGGTATATTTGTGGGTATTTTAGACAATTCTATGAAGGAACCTCTTATAAATATTACAAAAGATATTTTAAGTCTCGTTTCCGAAATCGATGAATTTAAAGGAGAATGGAAAGCTCTGAGCAACCTGTCGCCTGATCGGCTGAATATATTAAAAAAAATTGCAGCAATCGAATCAGTGGGATCGTCAACCCGGATTGAAGGAGTCAAATTGACGGATCGGGAAGTGAAACAGCTTCTTTCCGGTCTTGATATCAGATCTTTCCGATCACGCGATGAAGAAGAGGTGGCCGGCTATGCTGAAGCAATGAATCTGATATTTGATTCATTTCAGGGAATCCAGGTTACGGAGAATTACATCAAGCAGTTGCACAGTATTTTGCTGAAATACAGTTCAAAGGATGTTCGCCACAGGGGAGAATACAAAAAACTCCCAAACCATGTTGAAGCTTTTGATCACAATGGAAAAAGTCTGGGAGTTATTTTTGAAACAGCTTCTCCATTTGAAACGCCAATGAAAATGGAGGCCCTGATTAACTGGACCAATTGCAATCTGGAAACCAAAGAACTGCATCCGCTATTGATCATAGGTATTTTCACTGTCCATTTTTTAGCGATCCATCCTTTTCAAGATGGCAACGGCAGGCTTTCCAGGATATTGACGACGCTGCTTTTGTTGCAAAATAGGTATTCATATGTTCCCTACAGTTCGCTGGAGAGTATTATCGAGCAGAATAAGGACAACTACTATCTATCATTGAGAAAAGCTCAACGCACGCTTGATACGGATGATTCAGGGCTGGAGACCTGGATATCGTTTTTTCTTAACTGTATGAAAAAACAAAAGGATAATTTAGTTCAAAAGATTGAACGAGAATATAAGATGATAAAGCTTCCGGCGCTTTCTAAACAAATATTGGAGATCATCAAAGAACACGGACAAACAACGATATCCGATATTCAGTCAATCACCAATGCCAATAGAAATACGATAAAAATTAGATTACGTGAACTCGTTGCCGATAATTATCTGGTTAAAAATGGAAGGGGAAAGGGCACATGGTATACCATCGGCAACCGACTTGACTTTTATTGAATGCTCTTCCCTGAGCTTTTCTATATATAGGTCCACCTTATCCTAATTATTTGACTTTTTATGAGTTCATCATTATTTCTATACGGAATTTATAACAAAATTTGTAACTTCTCAAAAAGTTCGGCTAAAGATAAAAAAGACGAGTCCGCTGGTGATAAAATGTAAAAGAGCTGACTGTTTGAGCATCTTAGTGAGCTTTGAGAAAAAACAGCGCATAAGAAAATTTATCTTTAAAGCATATGATCTATCGCTTAACCAATACGTATTAAAAGGATTGGCCACTGTTTTTTCTTTAGGCTCACTTAGATACGAGTTTCAGATCTTCTTACATTTTGTTATCAGTGGGCGAGTCTTGTATCATGTAATTTACCCGGATTTATTGAGAAGTTACCAAAATTTCTTCTATTTTACTGATTTTTTGTTGTAATTACCATTAGCTAAAGGATTTGGTCAAGACTATTTGGGGGAATCATGGATAAAGACATTCTTGAAAGTATTGAAATAAGGCAGGGAGATATTACACAGATTGAATTGGATGCTATTGTTAATGCTGCAAACAGGTCGCTTCTTGGCGGCGGTGGAGTGGATGGCGCTATTCACAGAGCAGCCGGTCCCGAACTTTTGACCGAGTGCCGCTCCATAGGAGGGTGCCCGACAGGCGAAGCAAGGATAACCCGCGGCTATAACCTGCCTGCCGGATATGTGATTCACACGGTTGGGCCGGTCTATAGCGGCAGGCCACAGGACAGCCGGCTATTAACTCAGTGCTATCTTAATAGTCTTAAGCTTGCATCAGATCACAATCTGACCTCTGTTGCTTTTCCAGCCATTAGCTGCGGTGTATATGGATATCCAATAAATGAGGCATGTAAAATCGCAATAGATACCACCTGTAATTTTCTGACATCTGATACATCGTTAAAAAAAATAATATTCATACTGTTTTCATCCGAAAACTATAATACCTATACGGATTATCTTAAATCTCTGACGGCTTCGTAAAAAGTTCATATGCAAGGCGTGCAAATCTTGAGGAGAGAGGCGTACATAAAGTACGTCGGATTGACGAAAGATGAAGCACAACGCCGCAGATGGACTTTTTACGAAGCCGTCCTCAGCCTAACAATATAATGAATACCACCCCTATAAACATCAATAAAGCCCCAAGCATCCTTGCGCCGATATCAGCTTCTTTGAATAAGATCCAGCCATAGAACACGCTAAAAAGAATACTCATACGCTTTACAGCAATCATATAAACCGCCTCAATCATGTTTATGGCAAGGCAATGAAATAATGCATGCAGAAAGAGCATTAAACCAACGCTCAATCCCTTTACAGGAACCTTGAGTATATCTCTCCACTTAATCTTTTCAAGGAAGGGAAAAAAAATCAAAATTGTTATATCAAGAGCCATCAGGTAAAAAAAACCGAAAAAAAGCGGAGAAGAATGCTGAATTGCCTTTTTCCCCAAAACAGCTAAAAAAGAATATATAAATGCAACAACCAGCATCAACATAGAACCGGGCTCCCTGAATATAGCCTTAAATGGGGAAAGATAGCCATGTTTTACATGTGTAACATTCAATAAATAACTGCCTGCCACAATAAAACCTATACCCATAACGCCCCAGCCGCTCGGAACCTCATCAAGAACAATCAAACCCGTTAATATCATAAAAACAGGAGTAAATGACAAAAACGGAATTGAGAGAGAAAGAGGAGAAAGCTTAATAGCCTTCATGTAGAGATAGAAAGCAAAAGTATCCAAAGGAATTAATATGCATGCAATCCACCAGAACACAGTGTCCAGTGGTGGGATTGGGATAAAGAAAATATATACAATTAAAAATGGAAGGCTATAAATAGAAGAGGCAATTGCCATATCATAAGGCGAAAATCGGCCGAAAAACTTCTTTGTCAAAGCATCGCCAGTGGCTACACAAAGTGCTGTCGCAATGGCAAGGATGAACCAAAGCAAGTTGCCTACCTCTCAAGTGGCGCAGAATACTGTTCGCCATAAACCGCAAGAGTTATCGTGTCTATTATTACTATGTTATTCATTGCATCCTCTTTACTGATATGCGGAATTCTTACTCCACTAAATATTAATGTTTCCATATTTTTCTTATTCAGCAGTTCTTCAAACTTAACTGCTTTTTGAAGGTTCTGAAAAAGCGACCTCTTCCTTTCGACAAGGGACTGCTGTATGTTTATATCATCTTTAATTCCGTCAAAAAAGTCCAGCATGAAGTCCAGGCACTTAAAAAAATAATTCTCTTCAACTTTTAATTTTTCAAAGAAAGAACTCAAAAACTTAATCTTGTTTTCAGAAAGTACTGTGATGGCGTTTCGCAGTCTGACCTTAACAGGGGTTCTACACTTATCGGAAACAAATTTGTTTATTGCTTTAAGAAGTCTTTTGTTCAGTTTCCTTGAAATATTAAGACGGGAAACAAATTGCAGCACAGATAATTCCGGAACAATAAACTTTATTGAACCTTTGTTCTCCGGGAAATGTATTGTTGTTACTAATTTTTTATTTAAAATATAATTTATTACTTTTTCTTCATCTTCTTTTTTAAAATCTTTGCTCTCAAGAAATTCTTCGAGCTTAATCTGGACCGGTTCATCTGGAAAAAATATCAGCTCAATTAATGGATCCCTTTCACAATTCTGCTCGTCATAAATAATTTCTTCAAGTTCATTTATAGAAGGGTTTGAAAAAGTAGAATCAATATAGTGCGTAACGTCATCACTTAAAACAAAACCATCCCTGAAAATCCGCTCAATCTTCTCGGCAAGCAAAAAACATTTTTTATCATCAGATTTAACTTTCTGCATGGCTGTATATTTTTTTAATTAGCTTTTTTTCTTGAATATATACAAGTTAATTTATAATATCAATTTTAAAAGGAGCCTTGTACATTGCTTCGCAAATTAACCAA
>JAIVWD010000173.1:0-6974 GCA_049190315.1 Deltaproteobacteria bacterium
CCAAAACCAGAGTGAACATATTTTGCTTTTTAAAAAAACTATCTAACACCTGCCCCTTAAAGCTTTTGTTGCATAGAGGGGGTGCGAAACTTGAGTTATTTTATTAGTATTGCAATAATTTAAATCCTGAATATCCTGTAAATCCCGTCAAAAAAATAATATTTAAAAGCGCTAAAGTGTTACAAAAGGAGAAACCATGAAAGAGATCAGTGAATTGAATTTGCCGGCAGATCTTCGTTATACGGATGATCATGAATGGGCCAGGCTTGAGGAAGATAAAGTTAGAGTTGGTCTTGACGACTATGCTCAGGATCAGTTGGGAGACATTGTTTTTGTTGAACTGCCGCAGGCTGGAGATACTTTTAAAAAGGGAGAAGTATTTGCAACTGTTGAATCTGTTAAAGCTGTCTCAGAATGTTATATGCCGGTCAGCGGTGAAATCGTTTCCGTTAACAACGATCTTGAAGAATCTCCTGAACTGGTAAACAACAGCCCCTATGGCGATGGGTGGTTTGTTGTGATCAATCCCGGTAATCCTTCTGAGATGGATACACTGATGACAAGTGAAGCCTGCCTGGAAAAATTGAAAGGAACAGAATAAATGCGTTATCTTCCTCATACCAGCGAAGATATTAAATCAATGCTGCAGGTTGTTGGAGCTGATAGTATTGATGATCTTTTTTCAACAATACCTGATGATTGCCTCAGTAAGGATGACTTGGCCCTGCCCGATGCTTTGACTGAGTGGGAATTAGACTCTCATATGTCCGCTCTTTCCGGTGCTATGGCGGTATCACCGGATTATAAGGTTTTCATGGGTGCAGGCAGCTATGAACATTATATACCTGCTTCAGTATCTTTCCTTCTTGGCAGGTCGGAGTTTGTAACTTCTTATACTCCCTACCAGCCGGAAGTCAGCCAGGGAACACTTCAGGCAATTTACGAGTATCAGACACTTGCCGCCCGTCTTTTAGGAATGGAGGTGGCAACTGCCTCGCATTACGACGGCGCAACAGCTCTTGCCGAATCGCTTCTTATGGCTGTTCGTATAAGCAAAAAAAGAAAAGTGGCTGTTTCAAGTTTGATTCACCCTCTCTATAGAAAAGTGGTTCGAACTTATTTTGAGCCGACCGGATATCAAGTAATTGAGCTCCCGTATCTCAACAACGGTTTGACTGACCTTGCCGGGCTTGAGGAAGTTGATGATCTTGCGGCTGTTGCTGTTCAGTCCCCAAATTTTTTTGGATGCATTGAAAACCTTAAGGAGGCTGGAGAGAAGGTTCACAATAAAGACGCTCTTTTTATTACATGCTTCACAGAAGCTCTTTCATACGGGCTGTTAAAAAATCCAGGCAGTCAGGGCGCCGATATTGTATGCGGTGAAGGTCAAAGCCTGGGTATTCCCCGTTCATTCGGCGGACCGGCTCTTGGCATGCTTGCCAGCAGAAAGAAATATATGCGCAGTTTGCCGGGTCGTCTGGTTGGTAAAACCAAGGATCTGGATGGAAAAAGAGGTTTTGTTCTCACACTTGCAACCAGGGAACAGCATATTCGCCGTGAAAAGGCTACTTCCAACATCTGTACCAATAACAGCCTTTGTGCGCTTGCGGCCGCAATTTATATGGCCTCAGTGGGAGGTACCGGAATAAAGAAACTCGCCGGGCTTAATCATGACAAGGCTGAATATCTAAAGCAGGAATTGAAGAAAGCAGGATTTAAAATTAGTTTTGAAAGTCCGACATTTAATGAATTCGTGGTGGAATTTCCCGCAGGTTTTGATTCTGTCTATGATCGTCTTCTGGAGAAAAAAATTGTAGCAGGTCTTCCTCTGTCTGAATTTTATCCGGAACTTACAGGTCACTATCTTTTATGCGCGACGGAAACCATGTCGAAAAACGACATGGATGTTCTTGTCAGGGAGGTTAAGCTATGAAGGAAACCGTAGGCGCCACAGGACTTATTTTAAATGAGCCGCTGCTTTGGGAAAAAGGCAAAAAAGGAAGATGCGGTTATTCTTTACCGCGGCAAGATGTTGAATCTTTCCCCCTCAACAATGAATTAGCCGGAGAAGGCCCTGATTTTCCTGATTTGAGCGAGGTTGATGTAGTACGACATTACACCAGACTTTCCCAGTGGAATTTCGGGGTTGACACAGGCATGTATCCGCTGGGTTCGTGCACCATGAAATACAGTCCAAAGACAAACGAAAGACAGGCAGGACTTTCAGGCCTTGCCGGAGCTCATCCACTACTTCCATCAGATCTTTCCCAGGGAACGCTGAGGATGATGTATGAACTTGAGCAATATCTTGCTGAAATTACCGGACTGGATGCAGTAACCCTTCAGCCTGCTGCGGGAGCGCATGGAGAGCTTACAGGCATGCTGATTATTCATGCTTATCACAAAAACAGAGGTGCGCAGCGTTCCAGGATTCTTGTCCCTGATACAGCCCACGGCACAAATCCGGCCACTGCAACCCTGTGTGGTTATAGTTCCGTAGAGGTTAAGTCCAATGAAGATGGAATCCTTTCTGTTGAATCTGTTGCTGATTTAATGGATGAAGACACAGCCGGAATAATGCTGACAAATCCGAACACGCTTGGCCTTTTTGAAGAGAACATCAGGGAAATATCTGAAATTGTTCATTCCAAAGGAGGAATTGTTTATTGTGATGGCGCAAACCTGAATGCTGTAATGGGTATAGTAAAAATGGGAAAAATCGGAGTTGACGTAATGCATCTGAACCTGCACAAGACATTTTCCACACCCCACGGTGGAGGAGGCCCGGGTTCGGGGCCGGTTTGTGTGAAGAAGCATCTTGAGCGATTTCTGCCCGTTCCCCGTATTGTTGAAGAAAAAGGCAATTATGCGTTTTCTGATAATTATCCCGAATCTATTGGCAAAGTGCAGGCTTTTCACGGAAATATTGGAGTTATGATTAAGGCTTACAGTTATATCGTAAGTATGGGGCCGAAAGATCTGAAGATGGCCAGCCGGCTTGCTGTTTTAAATGCAAATTATATAAAGGAAAGCCTGAAGGATACTTTACACCTCGCATATGACAGGCCGTGTATGCACGAATGCGTGTTTTCCGATGAAAAACAGAGGGACGACCACGTTACCACATTTGATATGGCCAAGCGCCTTATGGATTACGGCTTTCATCCTCCAACCGTTTATTTTCCGCTTGTGGTTCACGGGGCAATAATGGTTGAGCCAACGGAAACAGAGTCAAAAGAAGATATCGACAAATTTATTGAAGCATTTAAGGCTATTGCGGATGAAGCAAAGGAGGCCCCGGACTTGCTGCACAATGCTCCAGGCAAAAGCAAAGTAAGAAGACTTGATGAAGTAAGCGCTGCCCGCAAACCGTGTCTTACAGGATGATAGTGATAGTATGGAAATAGTAATTGTCGGTCTTGGAGCAGGCGGGCTCTATTCTTCAAAGAGCGCTCTGAGTTATAACCGAAAATGCCATGTAACCATTATTGAGAAGAGAAATTTTGATCAGTTTTCTCCCTGCGGTCTTCCCTTTGTTATTGAAGGCGTTGTTAAAGATTTTGATGAGCTGAAATATAATGTGCCTGAAGTAAGAAACAGGCTGAGCAAGCTCCTTTTTCACGAAGTTGTTTCCGTTGATGCGGAAAGAAAAATAGTAAAAGTACTTGACCTGGCGACTTCAAAGGAGAAGGAGATCAAGTATGATTCGCTGATACTTGCAACAGGTGCATCGCCGATTATCCTCGGAGTTCCAGGTGCAAAGGAGCTTGCGGGCAGAGGAGTTCATTTTGTATCTGATATTGGTAACAGTGAAGCTCTTCTTCAGGCTGCCAAATCTTCCAATAAAAAGAAAGCGGTTGTCGTAGGCGGAGGCTCTATAGGCCTGGAGATTGCGGTGGGGCTGAAGAAACTTGGACTTGATGTAGTAGTAACAAAGAGAACCCCTCCTCCTTTTCCGCGAAATCTGGAACCCTCAATGGGGAGTATTATAGTCGAGCATCTTGAGAAGCTTGGAATCAGGGTTCTTTTTGGTAAGGGCATAGACCGCATAAATGGAGCGCAGGAAGTCGAATCCGTAGAAATTGCCGGTGAAAATATTGACTGCGACATCGTTGTTATGGCTGTGGGCATGAAGGCAAATGCGCGGCTTTCTGAATTGGCGGGCGCAAAAACGGAAAGAAACTCAGTTGTTGTAAACAACAGGATGGAGACATCTGTAAAAGATGTGTATGCAGTTGGCGATCTTGTACAGACTTATTCCCGTATAGATGGGACGCCAACCATTATGCAGCTTGCCACCTCTGCTTACCGGCAGGGGATGGCGGCTGGAATAAATGCAGCAGGAGGCAACAGCCCTTATCCAGGCGCTTTGAACACATTTGTTACAGTTATAGGCGGTCTTGAGATTGCTTCAACCGGCTATACTCTTGAAACCGCAAAAAGTCTGGGCTATGAGGCAAGGGCGTTTTTTACAAAACGGGAGATAAAACCACATTATATGCCTGATGCTGAAGAAATCAGCATTGGAGTCATTGTTGAATCAAGCACCGGAAAGATCCTGGGTGCGCAGGCTGTGGGGAAGCAAGGCGCTGCATGGAGAATTAATTTGTTTGCTCTTGCCATACACGGCGGCATGACCGTCTATGATATTATGGATGCCGAGCTTGCTTACAATCCTCCTGTTTCGCAGATGTATGATCCGGTATCACAGGTTGCGGAAATAGCTATTAAAAGGCTTAGATTACCTGTAAAAGAATGTAAAAAAATATTTTTTCCTGTTTAATCTCTTTATGAAATCAAAAAATACACTAATACCTGCCCGGCTTAAACCTGGCGATAAGGTCGGAATCGCCGCTCCAGCCAGCCCTTTTGATATGGAGAATTATAATCTTGGTGTTCATGTTTTGGAATCAATGGGCTTATGTGTATCTGTTTTAGATGATATATTTGACAAAAATACATATCTTGCCGGGTCTGATGTTCATAGGGCAAATTTGTTGAATAAGCTTTTTGCAGACAGTTCAATAAAGGCCATTTTTTGTGCAAGAGGAGGATATGGCTCGATAAGAATTCTTCCATTATTGAATTATAACATCATACGGAATAATCCAAAGATTTTTGTTGGATTCAGCGATGTGTCTGCAATTTTATCGGCCATATATACAAAGTGCGGCCTTGTAACATTTCACGGCCCAATGGTAACAACTATGGCTGATGCTTCTCAAAAGACGAAAGAATCAATGATGGCTGCTTTTCTTTCAGACAGTAAGCTTAACATAAAAATAAAAAGCGGCACTGCACTTAGACATGGTTCGGCTTCGGGAATTGTTTCAGGGGGGAATCTTGCCACCTTGTGCCACCTGGCGGGGACTCCTTTTCAGCCCGGTTTTAAAGATCATATTCTTTTTCTTGAAGACAGGGGGGAGGCTGCATATAAAATCGACAGAATGCTGACCCAGATGAAAATGGCTGGATGTTTTGACGGTATTGCCGGCCTTGTTCTTGGCTTTTTTGAAGATTGCGGTAAGATTAAAGAAGTTTTTAGCGTTGTTGATAATATTTTCAAGGATGATGATATTCCTATTCTTGCCGGCCTTGAAGCAGGACATGGGAGAAACAATATTACTATTCCGTTTGGAATTACAGCAACTCTTGATTCTGACAGGAATTTACTTTCATTTCATGAAGTGGCTACATCATAGATGGTAATGGTTCACAGTTCACAGTTCACAGTTACCAAAAGCCCTAAGTCTCAAATTAATGATTTGATGAGAAAGGGCGTCAAAGACAAGGTATTCCCTGGAGGCGTGCTTCTGGTTTCAAAAAATGATTCGATTGTTTTTTTTGAGGCTTATGGATATGCAAATATATTCTCAAAACGCATAATGACAAAAAACACTGTTTTTGATTTGGCGTCCCTTACAAAACCTCTTGCAACTACACTGGCAGTGATGAAGTTGATTCAGCAGGGAAAGCTGGATCTTGATCAAAATCTTGGAACAGTATTGCCTGAATTTAGAAATACTGATAAGAAACAAATATCTATTAGAAATCTTCTTTGTCATAATTCAGGTCTGCCTGATTATCGACCATATTATATTGAGTTGCTGAAAATTCCGTATAATTTTCGAAAAAATGCTTTAAGGAACTTTCTCATAAATGAACCTCTTATACATCCTGCAGGTAAAAATGTATTATATAGCGATCTTGGATTTATGGTTCTTGAATGGATTGTTGAAAAGGTATCCGGAAGATCTTTAGACTATTTCGTAATTCAAGATATTTACAGGCCCCTTGGGCTTGAACATCTTTTTTTTGCGGGCCTTAATTCTGAGAGTTATATGGATTGTTTTGCCGCTACAGAACTTTGCCCCTGGCGCAAAATACTTCTAAATGGTTTGGTACACGATGATAATGCCTATGTTGTGGGGGGTATAGCCGGGCATGCCGGTCTTTTCGGGACCGCTATGGATGTGAAGGTTCTCTTGTCTTCACTTTTATTCGCTTTCCATGAACATTCACATGATTTTAAAAAAGAGTTGATAAACAAGTTTTTTGAACGGCAGCAAGGTTCAGACAGGGCACTTGGTTTTGATACGCCATCTTTAACTGATTCGAGCTGTGGCAGTCTTTTTTCTAAAAGGAGTGTAGGGCATCTTGGTTTTACCGGGACATCGTTCTGGATGGATCTCGATCAATCAATTATTGTTATACTTTTAACAAACCGTGTACATCCATCACGCGATAATAATAAGATAAAAAAATTCAGGCCGATATTACACGATACTGTGATGGAAATTATTTTGTAATTGCTCAAACAGTCAGCTATTTTACATTTTATCACCAGCGGACTCGTCTTTTTTATCTTTAGCCGAACTTTTTGAGAAGTTATCTTATTTTGTAAACACTAAAGATTGACTTTTTACGAGTTCATCAATTATAATTTTTAGTTGTAATAACAGGATATTTTTGAT
>JAIVWD010000173.1:6984-7288 GCA_049190315.1 Deltaproteobacteria bacterium
AACAAACTACGCTAATGAAGTATGAAGTGCCTAAAGGGAGCTAAAATTTATAAATTAATGGAGCGAAGCGACACCTTAACTTTAGGCACTTTAGCTCACTTTAGGCATTTTAGGCACTTAGCAGTGTGTCAGGGTATCTTCCAGAACAATAAAAACAAGCCACCTTCTCTGGGGGGTGGTAATTTGACTATTTTTTAATTAATCGAACAACATATGCGCTGGTTACGAGCGAGAATGAGGAGCCATGAGTTTATTTTTAGATGGTATTTTAGGTATGTTTTCAAATGATCTTGCCATTGATTTA
>JAIVWD010000174.1:0-7257 GCA_049190315.1 Deltaproteobacteria bacterium
TGGATAAAAAATTAAAACTCGCCTACTTAACCTGCCCTAATCTGGAGAAGGGGACGTCTGGAGAAGGGGACGCTCTTAACTATTTAACTTGCAATTTGATTCACACATGTGAATGATATGAAGAAAAATATTTTTTTAACAGGGCCTCCTTCATCGGGAAAAACTACTATCATCAAGAAAGTGATCAAAAAACTGGGCCTTCCTGCCAATGGATTTTATACAGAAGAAGAGAGAGTAGCTGGGAAAAGGCTTGGTTTCTTAATGAAGACCCTTGACGGCAGAACGGGCTATCTTGCTCATCAGGATATTATATCTGATTTTCATATAAGGCGATATGGGGTAAGTATTGAGAATATCGAAACCATTGCTGTGCCTTCAATCACCCCTGCAAAAAATAATGTCATTATACTTGACGAGATTGGTAAGATGGAATGTTTTTCCGAAGTTTTCAAACAAGCGGCAACCAATGCTCTTGATTCGTCTAATATCGTTGTAGGCACAATAACCCTTGGCGGTGATGATTTTATACAAGAAATAAAAAACAGGGGAGATATAGAAATAAATGAAGTGACTCTGGATAACAGGGATTCACTGCCGAATTTAATATTAAGAAAAATTTCAAATCTCCTGAAAATAAAAGACAGAGGACCAGGTCTTCATTTTTCACATAAAACATCTAATGGTGAAGAATGAAGACCTATTTTTTGGTTATACCACCTTCCACAACCGTGCCGATTGTCCTTCACCGAAAAAAAGTAGGAAGATTCCTCTTCGTTGTAGAAACGGCTGAGCTTCTGAACATATTTCTCATCATTTTAATGGCTCTGTTTTTGAACGCCCAAGGCCGTGGTACAAATTCTTTGCCTCCTGATGAATAGGAGAGCTTTTCAAACCTTGTGGCACTTTCATCCAGTATTTTCGACAGAAAGGAGTTAAAGACTGTTATAAAAATACCTTATAATCGGCATTCAACGCCTTTGCCAGTTTTTGGGCATTTTTCTTTCCGATCGGCCTTTTCCCGTTTTCCATTTCTGAAATGTGCCTCTGGGGTATTCCGGTACATTCCGAAAGCTCCTTTTGGGTCATGTCCTCCCTGCATCTCATGCCAGCCAGAACCTTGCCGCACAATTCATCTTCACTATATTCTGGAAAAGCGTCTCTCCATGCAATAGAATCGGACATGTCTGTGAAACCAAAAATTTTAACGGCTCTTAAAACCCTGGCTTTATTCGTAGCAGGGCCTGCAACTGTAAGACTGATAATATCATCAGTACGGAGCTTTTTCGTGTGTGCCTGCATAAGTTACCTCCACCAATCGTATTTCTTTGTCTGCGACCTTCCAAACTGCCACATATGTAGGGTGACCCTTTTTGAGATGGCAATGATGCCTATTGTTTGATAACTGTCCATAGTTTGGCCAGTCGCCTCTAATCGGACCAAAACACTCAATATCCTTCATCAGCGCTATTAATCTATTCCGCACATGGTCGGGCAGGCGCTTAAGCTGCCTTATCACCTTCCGCTTTAATGTAACTCGCCATTCCATGCTTATTTTATATACTATTTATTAGTATATTGTCAACTCCCTTTCCCGCTCCTTCGTCCACATCATCTTGCTCGTCCCAATTCAAACAAAGGGTTGGCTTGGTGTCATTATACAGTTCCCAGTTTAAGGCTAAGGAATTTTCATAAACGATACGGCAAGGAAACCGTCAACCCCTGGAAACACGTAGAAAAAACTGAAGACATCTGCACTTTCAATGAGGCCGTCCGTGACATTCTGCACCTGCGAGAAGTCCACAAGCAAATGGATGCGGCCCTAAAGGCTTACGGCTGGGAGGATATAGATTTATCACATGATTTTTACGAGGTCGATTACCTGCCGGAAAACGACCGTGTACGATACACAATTTCACCGGATGCCAGAAAAGAAGTTCTAAAGCGCCTGTTAAAACTAAACCACGAAATCCACGAACAGGAAGTCAAAGCCGGTCTGCACGTAAAAAGAAAAAGCAAAAAGAAACAGAAAGCTGATGGAACAGAACAGATGAAGTTGTTTTAGAAAACACATAAAAAAGTCAAGGAGTTAAATTAAGAAATCAACGGCCTGAAAAAAAATATCATGTCAATTCTGTATATCCTGTCAAAAAATATAGGTATCTTTATCGTATGATGTTATCCAACATCTGCATAACGATACAAAATTATACTTATCCAGCTAAAAAATTACAAAAAAATCAACATTTACTCGTCAAGTGGTTTTAAATTTGATATTAGACAGAAACTACATACTAACTGGTTGTGACTACTCACGTAGTCAGGCTGAAGCTGTTTAGGCTGAAGGCTGAAGGGATCAGAAGAGCACGATTGCCGTACTTTAGGGGAAACATCTGATTCTTGCACCAAATATGGCTTCAAAATGCGCTTTTTCCTAACAGTCTTCAGCCTTCAGCCTATCCACCTGAGTAGTTACAACTGGTTATGCCATAAAAGTACAGTTCCAGAATTGGTCAGGTGATAATAAGGAAATGCTTTACAAGTTTGGGGCGGTCACGAGGAGCGTTCTATACAATATATCGTCATGAGAGGAGAAAAGAGCTGAACGATGGGAAAGAAAAAAGACACAAAGAAAGAGGTTGGGGATGAAATACAACAGATCATAACGCGATTAAAAACATGTGATGAGACGAAGGATATTGATCATGAAGCCGAAGCAAGCATGATGGAGACTTTGATCGCTATCGGGAAACCCGCCGTTCCGTCATTGATAGAATTGTTACAGAATCATGACACATGGATGAGCAGTGCGTTTGCTGCTGATGTCTTGGGAGAAATTGGTGATATACAAGCGATTGAGCCATTAGCAGATGCCCTGGAAGAT
The DNA here is from genome assembly GCA_049190315.1 of Deltaproteobacteria bacterium. Lineage (GTDB taxonomy): Bacteria > Desulfobacterota > Desulfobacteria > Desulfobacterales > ETH-SRB1 > B13-G4. The sequence continues at coordinate 2,882 of JAIVWD010000174.1, forward strand.
TTTGAACTCGGAGAACATGCGGTTAGAGCTCTCAAGAAATTCGGTTCTGCGTGTATTTCGGACGTGATACAACGAATTGAATATAGGATCGCTCACCCTATTGAGACGGGGACATCACTCGATCTGATTACATCGCATACGTTAAAGGTTCTTGGCGACATACACTGTGAACAATCAAGTCATTTTTTCAACAATTTATTGGACGATTATATCTCGGAAATGCCTGATGAGACGTTTGATCCCACAACACGTGAGTGGAAATACAGGAACGTCGATTTTTTTCATCTCCTGGACTGTATGGTGAGACAACAAAATAAAAGTGCCATCCCGCATATCAGGAAGGCAAGAGATTGCTTCCCGAAAAAGTATACCGACCATATAATTTGTCAGATTGCAATTGGGAGACTCAAGAAAGGGAAGGTGGAGGGGTATCTTCCGATGGAAGCGATGGAAATCTCTATGCCATCCGGAATGATTATGGATGTATTATCCGGAGGGCAATATGATTGGAAGGATCGATTTGACGAAGAGTATGGTGAATATTTCGATGAGGATGAAGAGTAAAAGAACATGGGGGATTCTTGGCAAAGAAAATAACGGCATAACTATGTTGTTGATTGGATGCGGGGAACTTTGGTGGCGCTGACACAGCAAGCTCTTTGGCGCACCACTCAGCTTGATTATGTATCACACAGTATTTTAATGTAAACATAAGGTAGTGCCCGAACGAAAACTAGATAGTTTTTTCAAGTTCAAGGAAGGCGAAAATTTTAACCGCAGGAATACATTGAGTATTTTGAGGATTAAAATTTGAGCCTGACGCAGAAATTGGGAAAAATAGCAGTTTTCGTTCAGGCACTAAGGTAGGTGTGTAAATGATTTGGATATTGAAAGCAGAATTACTATTTGGTGCGTACGCAGAAGAGGAATGGGAAGGAACAATCGAAATAGAGTCTTCATCAACATTAGAAGATCTTCATTTTGCATTACAAGATATTCTAAATTTTGATAATGATCACATGTATGAATTTTATGTTTCAAGGACAGAAAGAAGTCGTGATCGAATTAGGTACGATGACGAAAATGGACTTGTGTATGACTTAACATTAGAAAAGCTTTATCCATTGGGAAAAAATAGAAAACTATTCTATTTGTTTGATTATGGCGACCACTGGCTATTTAAAGTAACCAAAAGTAGAAAAAAAGCTCAGGATCCTATACAAGGCATAGAATATCCAAGATTAATTGAAGAGGTGGGTAAAAAACCAGAGCAATATTCATCATGGGAAGAATAAAAATATATACATAACCTCACGCTGAGCAAAATAAAGAAAATAAAGGGGTCAGTATGACCTCCGAAGCTGAAACGGAGCTTGAAGAGCAGTTTTAGGAGGAGGTAAGTTTGAATTTTGGAAAAATAGAGGTGAGAAAATGAGTGAGAAGGATATACGCTGGAAACAGCGATTTCAGAATTTTGAGAAAGCATATATGCGTTTGAAAGAAGCAATGGAAATGAAAGAATTAACCGAACTTGAAAGAAATGGATTGATTCAGCGTTTTGAGTTTACACTTGATCTTTCGTGGAAGGTAATGAAAGATTTTTTGGAAGAACAAGGATTTGTTTTTAAACCTTCACCCAAAGACACATTGCGGATGGCCCAACAGAGCAATTATATTACTTATGCGCAAGAGCTGATTGATGGGTTAGATATAAGAAATGAGCTTTCACATGATTATAGCGGTGAAAAATTTGAACGTTTGGAGCAGAAATTAAGAGAAGAAACCTTTGTTGCATTAGAAAAACTGCACCTCTTTTTTATAAATGAAAAAGCAAATGGTTAGGCCCAATTATTCCATGAATAAAAAAGAAAAAAATGCTTTTGGACTTACAGATAGGGATATTAAAACATTACAGGATATTTTTAAAAAACATCCTGATGTGCAAAAAGTTTTTATATTTGGGAGTCGGGCTAAAGGAACTTACAAACCAGGCAGTGATGTTGATCTGGCAATAATGAACGAAGGTGTGAAAGATACGTTTATCCGCGAAATGGAAAGCGATTTTGAAGACAGCAGCCTGCCCTATACCGTTGATTTGGTAAACTATCACACCATAAAACATCCCGAACTAAAAAATCATATTGATAGGGTCGGATTGCCTTTTTATGAAAAATTGGTGGGGGGAGGAACAGATGCCTGTAATGGCCGTCCATGACATTCTACGCCTGTGCGAATTCCACAAACAAATGGATGAAACGGTTCTAAAGGCTTATGGATAAAAAATTAAAACTCGCATACTCAACCTGCCCAAATGATACTTTTATTTTTTATGCGCTTGCTCACAATGCGATTGAATGCGGCGAACTTGAATTTGAAATCAAACTCGCAGATGTAGAGACGCTGAATCAGCATGCAAGGGCAGGGGTTTATGATATTTCAAAATTGTCTTTTGCAGCCATCGGTCATCTTGTCGAAGAGTATGCTCTTCTTAGAAGCGGTGCAGCGCTTGGAAGAGGCTGCGGCCCTCTTTTAGTAGCAAAGCCCGGGTTTGACATTGAACAGCTTTCCTCAAAAAAAATAGCGGTGCCCGGCATGTGGACCACAGCATGCATGTTGCTTGGTCTTTATTTATCCGAAAAACCCAGGGCAGTTCCAATGCCTTTTGAACAGATAATGCCGGCAATTCAAAATGATAAATATGAATGCGGTGTAATAATTCATGAAGGCAGGTTTACCTATGAAGAATATGGACTTGTCAGGGTTATTGACCTGGGAGAGTGGTGGGAAGAAAAAACATCACTTCCAGTTCCTCTGGGAGGTATTGTTGTTCGAAGGGATATAACATCTTCGACCACAAGAAAGATAGAAGATTTAATACGATCAAGCGTGGAATATTCCTTTAATCATAGAAATGAAGCAGATAATTATATTAAAAAATATGCGCAGGAAATGTCCCCAGAGGTAATTCGTCAGCATATAGACCTTTATGTTAATGATTTTACCCTGAATTTAGGGAAAGAAGGGGAAGAAGCAGTTAACACGCTATTCAGAATGGCAAGGGATAGTAAAATGCTGCCTGAAAGCAAGTCTCCATTATTTATTAATTCAGGTGGATAGCCTTCCACCTTCCACCTTCAGCCTTTAACCTTCAGTCTATCCACCTGCGCTACCGGGACGCAACTCGATGACGGTCAGTTCCGGTGGAACCAGGAAACGAATCGGAGGACCCCATGTCCCTATGCCGCGATTTACATAGAGCCATGTTTCATGACCTACTTGCGACAGGCCTGTTTTGGCGGGATACACTAATCCGGTTACCAGATTGAACGGAAATATCTGCCCCCCATGAGTGTGCCCTGATAATTGCAGGTCAAACCATTGTACTGACGCTGGAATCACTTTCGGCCGGTGTTTCAATAGCAGTGTAAACTCCTTTTTGGGATAGTGTTGCAGAACAGCCTTTTCGGCGGGTGGGTTTATCTTGAGACGTGTTGATACCGCCGGATCGTCCACTCCCACGATATTGATGATGCCGCCTGCTTTGACTCCTTCATACGAAAGCATTTTAAAACCAGCCCGCTTTGTAAATAACAAACCTTTATCAAGACCCGCGTATGCTTCATGATTTCCGGTTACGGCAAATTTTCCAAATCTTGGATTCAGTTTAAGGAGCAGATCTGCAAATCCATCCAGATGGTCCAGTTGCATGTCGATTAGATCGCCTGTTGAGACTACGACATCCGGGCGAATTGACTCAATGGTTTCAACAAGGCGGCGCAGTCGCTTCTCATTACTGAGCAGTCCTATATGCAGATCGGAAATCTGGACGATGCGAAAGGGCTCGGACATCTTGTCCAGCTTTATTGTCGGGATGTGCACCCATTCAACATTAATCTGCCTGGCGGCGACAAAACCATAACCAGTCGCTATCAAACTTAGAATAACTGCTACAAGGACAGAATAGAATGGCGACGGCAGTGTGATTGCGGATGCATCAAACCTCAGCAGTTTTCCCCCTGCCTTCACAAAGAGTTGATAGAAGTCCAGTACTACAGAAAACGAAAAGAACAGAAAGGCAAATCCCATCCATGTGTATCCGATCCAGGCCAAAGGAACTGCAAGTGAGGTAAAACCGGCATTGGTTAAAAGCCTGATCAGCAGCGGTGCAAAAACCATGAAACCGAGGAAGACAATAATTACCCACTTAGCCAAAGGCAGTATTTTGATTGCCTTTTTGTAAATATAGTAGTGCAAACCTCCGTATATAGAGAGGAACACACTGATAAAAATTGGAAATCCTGATTTCATTAATACTCCTTACGTAACTACTCACGTAGTCAGGCTGAAGCTGTTTAGACTGAAGGCTGAAGGGGTCA
>JAIVWD010000175.1:0-7236 GCA_049190315.1 Deltaproteobacteria bacterium
TGGAGATCGAAGACATTGACGTGGCACAGCGTCTGGAAAAAGAGCTCAAACGGGACTACCATATCATCACCAGCAAAAAACGCCTTAATCAGATAGCCCGTGATTTTGTGGAGCATTACTCTACGGCCTGGGAATCCGGAAAGGCCATGTTTGTGTGCATCGACAAGATTACCTGTGTGCGAATGTATGAACTCATCGGGAAGTATTGGGCGAAAAAGATTCAGGAGCTTGAAAAAGGGCGTATCGAAGTTGCCGATGAGCAGGAGTTGATATATCGTCGCCGGCAAATCAAGTGGATGAAGGAAACCCTTATGGCGGTGGTCGTCAGCGAAGAGCAGGGAGAGGTGGACAAATTTCGAAAGTGGAAACTGGACATCACGCCGCATCGCAAGCTTATAAAAGAAGGGTTTGAAACTGATGACGGGAAGCGCATCGACGTTGACGAGGCATTTAAAAAAGATGAGCATCTATTCAGGATTGTCATTGTATGCGCCATGTGGATGACCGGTTTTGATGTGCCGAGTCTTTCGACAATGTATCTTGACAAGCCCTTGAAGGCGCACACGCTTATGCAGGCCATTGCGCGGGCAAACCGTGTGCACGAGGGGAAAAACAACGGACTTATCGTTGATTACTGCGGAATCCTCAAAAACCTGCGCAAGGCGCTTGCCACATTTGCCGGACATCAGGGAACTGGTGTCATCAACGGGGAACAGACCCAGCCGGAAACAGACCCTGTCAAACCGGAAGAGGAACTGCTTGCTGACCTGGCTGAGGCAATCGACATGATAGTTGCTTTTCTCGAGGCACGGAATTTCCGCCTCGATGATATAACCGAAAAAACCGGCTTTACCAGGAACAAGGCCATAGTCGATGCCAAGGAAGCAGTAAACGAAAACGACGAAACGAGAAAACGTTTTGAAATAATGGCCCGCGAGGTTTTCAAGAAGTTCAAGGCCTGCATTACCATCAGAGGTATAAACGAATACCGTCAGCAGTACGATGCCATCAATATCATTTACAAAAGCCTTCAGGAAGACCGGGACAAGGCAGATATTGCCGATATTATTCGCAAATTGCATGAGGTTGTCGATAAGGCAATTCAAACGCAGAATACTGATACTGTAACTGACGATTCCATTACATATGATATAAGCAAGATAGATTTTGATCGGTTGCGAAAGGAGTTTGAACGCACTCCATCAAAAAACACGACGGTACAGAACCTTAAGCATGCAATCGAACAGAGACTTCACCGGATGATTCAACAGAATCCTCTCCGGACGGATTTTCAGAAGCACTTTGAACAAATCGTTGAGGAGTACAACCGTGAAAAAGACAGGGTCACCATAGAAAATACCTTCGAGGAACTGCTGCGTTTTGTCGATTCCCTGGATAAAGAATCACTGCGTGCTATGCAAGAAGGACTTGATGAAGAGTCACTTGCGATTTTCGATCTGCTGGTCAAACCGGATCTATCCAGCAGGGACATTAAACAAATCAAAGAAGTTGCCTATAAGCTTCTTTTTGAATTGAAGTCAGAAAAATTAAGAATCGATAACTGGCGCGAGAAGCAGGCAACACGAGATGACGTCAAGGTCGAAATTGCCAATTTTCTCTGGAATGAAAGAACCGGGTTGCCGAAAAGCTACTCGGAAGAAGAACTTGGAAGCAAGACGGATGAGGTGTACCTGCATGTGTTTCAGCAGTATCCCAATGAACAACCATCTGTATAGAAAAATAAGCTATTATGTATATAATTGGCTCAAGTTTGACAGTAAATGTCAGTTCAAAATGATAAGTGCTTGAAATTATAAGATCCGACCTGGAGCAATCTCCAGGCGGTAGTGCCACAGTATATTACAATTGCGCGCCTGCGCGTACATTAGTTTATAAGTTGACGTGGTAATTGAACTAAAGAACGTAGTTGACCCCAGTTAAATAAAAGCAAACATAATTTCACAGGGCAGGCTATGTTGAATAATTGTAAGGATAAAGGGCGTAAAGAAACAAACCGTCCGGACCAATTCCGGCTGACAACGCTGAATGTTTACCGAGATATTGCCAGTGAAAAAATAACTCTATGATGTGTTAAATGTATAAAATACATAACACTCCTATTTTCTATTTTCCGTTAAGGTTTGTCCCTCATTCCTCGTTTCCACGAAGAACGATTTTTCTTGACATAATACCGGAAGATTTTTTATGAATAGAATTAAATAATTTCTTTAGATTTAATACTGTTATTCCGATAAGACAAATAATTAAAGATTCTATTCTTAAACCTTTTAGTTCAGTTGCAGTTAGATTAATTAACCATGCCCTTTTTTAGCCCGAAATTTTTTTCTATTGTATTCATAGGTAGGCAGAATCCACAAATTCTCAACCATGATTTCTTAATTAATAACCAAGTTCTTCCGACTAAAAGAGAACCTTTTAAATCATTAATAAAGGATTCTTCTGAAAAAACCCCGCCATTCACCCAATTTTTATCAACGCCGGTAGTAACAACTCTTGATTACAAGTGGATTTCAATCATCGCCGAAGAGGGTCGCTTTCAAATAAAAGACAACAATTTTGGGATACCCTCAAAAAGTCCTATAATTTCAATAACTAAAAAATATTTTGGTGGGCACTTAAGGTATACGCCGTTTCAGTTGGGAGGTATAAATTTTGCGGGTGAACTAAATTTTGCAAATGAGAATGACGAGATAGCTTTTGATAAAAAACTCGGAATTGACTGCAAGACATTCGCTAACTATTTTAAAATAGAAGAAAAGGTTCAATATAGCACGAAACTTAATTATCCTTTGAATGAAGATCAGATTGAGTTACGCGTGGACAAATCCAAAAAACATCAAGAAAAGGCTATGTTAAACTTCAATTTTGAATTTACATATGACGATATTGATAGTTTTATAGGCAAATTGGATGAAGTCGATGGAGTTTACAAAATTTTCAAGGAACTATTAAAAAAACTTAAAACGGAGATAAATAAATGAGCCAGACCCTATCTGATGCTTTTGCGAGAAATCTTATTGCAAGGGAACTATACTGCCGGTTACCTATAGATAGGGAAAGTAAAACAATTTCAGACCCAATAGAAGAGCAGATAGAAAACCTTAAAGAACCACTCGCTAATTTGCATAACCTGATTGAAACACTGAGGCCGCAATTAAGCAACGATCGAAAGATAGAAATTAATCATACGAATGAGGCTATCCTTTTCTGTGCGGAACATACACTAATTAAGTATTTAGGTTTGGCTGAAAAGCTGATAAAAGAAAATTTTCCTGCAGTTCGTAAGATTAGTTTTTCTGTTGAATATGACCCCGAAATATCCGATCAATGGGTTATTGCCGACATTGAAGTTTTTGGCGAAATTGATCAGGTTATTGCATGGGAAGATGAGTTCGTAAAAGAATGGGTAGCTACTGTTCCATACCCTGAGCGGAATATGATTAGACTTTCGTGTGACATAATTTAGATTTATCTATGGACCCAAGAAATTTTCTTCAAATAGCTAAGGATATTTTAGGAAATGATGTGCCTGCCAATTGTAGAACTGCATTTAATCGTTCATACTATGCAGCATATCATGTTGGAGTTGAGTTGATAGAAGAAGCTGGTGTTAAGATAGATCGAAATGCACAAGGACACAATCAAGTAACAAGGTATTTTAATAATTGTGGTGTAAATGACCTCGTAGTAGCCCAGCAGAAATTAGTAAATCTATATAGCGATAGGCTCAAAGCTGATTACCGTTTGAATCACAAAAGCGTTGAAAAAATCGCCAACGCAAAAAAAGCCTTAAAGACATCAGAAGATATCATCAAAACCTTCGACTCCTTTGCATCAAAATCTGAAAAACAGAAAATTGCCAAGGGAATCAAAAACTATCTGAATAAAATCTCCCGCTAAAACCGCTCATCATCCTTAGACGTGCCCAATCGTGCCCAAAACTGGGCAACCCCTTGTATTGAATAAACAAAGCCCTCCTTCTTGCTTTTTTTCAGATTTACAGATATATTATTTAGTATTAGAATTTGTAAATGCAATTAATTAAGAATGTTAGAATCTAACTGCGCTAAACATACATTAGGTGCTTGTAAAATTATAGAGGTAAATTATGACGCAACCCCTCTCGAAGCCCAAATCGACGCCCATGTCGCCCATCTATACAACCTAACCAAAGAAGAATACTCTCTGATTTGTAAAGAAACAAACCGCCCGGACCAATTCCGGCTGACAACGCTGAATGTTTACCGGGATATTGCCAGTGAAAGAGTAAAAGGAAATAGCTGATATGGACAAAATAGAACTTTTGGAACTTATCGATAAAGGCAAATCCAGCTTTGTGGAACTCAAATGGTATCCAGCTTATTCAATTTGGACAGACTCGAGATAATTTTTTACACCGCCGACAGAAAGGTTAAATACTTTTGATCCGGATAGCATAATGTGTGCGTTGTCTTCATTTCCACAAATTTTAGCGAATTTCGGACCAATTGATGATAGAGGATCAGGATTGTCAGGAATAAGATTTAACGTATTTAAATATGTATCTAATCGTTCTTTCAAAGTATTAAAGTAGTCAATCTCTTTACCCGCAGATGAAGATGAGAGTACTGAAATGCTCTGAGAAAAACTTTGAACAGCATTCCAAAATGATTCTGATAATTCTTTCTTTAGAGAATTTTCATCCAAAAAAAACGAAATGCTCCATCCAACAGCCAAAATTTTTAATAATTGAATTTCATATTCCAATGAAACCCGGTTAATTTTTATATCCTCGGGCAAGCTTTGCAAAATCAGCTTTATATCTGAACGATCAATTGCAAAGTCAAATAGTTCTTCACTTGCTTTTTCAATACTAACTTTTTCTAAAGAAGATTCATTCATTATGTTTTCTTCTTCAGGTTTTTCTCTTGAACCGTGTACGGCTTCTTCAATTGTGTAATAAATATTTTTAAACGTTTCATCGAAGCCGGTCGGAGAAAGCCTCCCTGCCTCTATAAATTTAACAACTATTTCCTTGGCTGATTTTAAAATCTGTTCATCAATAGAGCTCATTTTACATACCTTTTCGTAAAAAAGTTTTTTTCAATATTTAATCCGCGTAACTACTCAGGTGGATAGGCTGAAGACTGTTAGGAAAAAACGCATTAAAAGCCATGTTTGATGCAAAAATCAGATATTTCTGCCAAAGTACGGCAATCGTGCTCTTCTGACCCCTTCAGCCTTCAGTCTAAACAGCTTCAGCCTGACTACGTGAGTAGTTACTAATCCGCTAACAAAAAAACAGGTAAGTGTCAAGGAACTACCGAATTTCGCAAATCTGTATTTAAGATTGTTTTCTTGCTAACTGTTTGATTATTCTAAACGTTTGTAAATTAGACGATAAAATTGACTTTCAGAGCTCTTGAGCTCTTGCTTGCATTTTCTGATCTATGTGATTATAATTAAAAATTATGAAAGAATATGATGAAAAAATGCCAAACCCAAGAGAAATTGAAAAAGAAATAAGTGAATTTCTGTCCAAGAAGTTTGGGGGCAGCGTTAAAATTGTATCTCCAATAGTTCTTCCCCAGGAAGTACCTCTGGAAACGGCGGAAGCGCCCCAAAAAAAAGAGCAGGAAATTAATTTCGATCTAATAATACCCGAGGATCTTGTCTCTTATCTTGATCAATATATAGTTAAGCAGGATGATGCCAAAGCAATTCTTGCCACAAAAATCTGCACTCACTTCAACCGGATAAAACACGTCAAGACTTCACCTGAAAAAACCGATGAGATCGTAGGCGGCATAAAAAACAATATCCTTATGATCGGTCCCACAGGTGTCGGCAAGACATATATGATCAGGCTGATAGCTGATAAAATCGGGGTTCCTTTTGTAAAGGGCGATGCCACAAAATTCAGCGAGACAGGCTATGTGGGAGGAGATGTAGAAGATCTGATCCGTGACCTGGTCAGGGAAGCAAACGACAATATTGAACTCGCTCAGCATGGCATTATTTACATTGACGAACTCGATAAAATCGCGGCAAACAAACAGATGATTGGTGCTGATGTTTCACGAACGGGCGTGCAGCGCGCCCTGCTTAAACCCATGGAAGAGACAGATGTTGATTTAAAGGTTCCGCATGACCCGATTTCAATGATTCAGGAGATTGAACGATTTCGTAAAACAGGTAAAAGAGAGAAACGTTCTGTAAACACCAAAAACATCCTGTTTATCATGAGCGGGGCTTTTAGCGATATTTCGGAGATAATTAAAAAACGCATGAAAGATCAGGGTATCGGCTTTGGCGCAAAGATAATAAGCGCGCAGGAAGAAGTTGATATTCTCAAGCATGTCAAGTCGGAAGATCTTATAGAATACGGATTTGAAACAGAATTTGTAGGACGTCTTCCTGTAAAAGCTGTTTTTGATAATTTGACTGAACGCGACCTTTACGAAATTCTGAGAAATCCTAACAACCCCGTAATCCTTGGTAAAAAACTTGATTTCGCAGCATATGGTATTGATATAAAATTTGAATCTGAAGTGTTTTTTATTTTAGCAAAACGTGCCTTTGAAGAAAATACAGGAGCAAGGGGCCTGGTAAGTGCAATTGAAAAAGCTCTGCTTTTGTTTGAAAAGAAACTGCCATCTACTAATATCAAAAAATTTCCTGTAAATATTTCTGTAATTGAAGAGCAGGAAGGATATCTGAAAAAACTTTTATCCGTGTCCAATTCCAGGGAACTGGACGAAAACTTTGAAAGACTGGAACTTGAAGAAAAAAAATATGTCAGTAAATATATAACTGAAAACAAAAAAAACTTAAGTGATAAGTACAATCTAACTCTTAGCCCATCCCGTGTTGATATAGTTGCTTCTTATTACTGCAAAAATATAATGGACATCGGAAATGCAATAAAAAATATCAAGTCCTATTATGACGATATAAAAAAAATAGAACTATACTTTTTCAAAAATAATGATATTAACATTGTTCTGGAAAAAAATGCCATTGATTTCATTATTGAGCAATTGATTAATTTTGGCATTACACTCGACAATCTTTACAAAAAGCTTACCGGTGAGTTTGAGAATGGCCTAAAACTTATTCGGGAAAAAACCGGCAAAAACCGTTTCTTTATTACAAAGGAAGCACTGCTGGCCCCTGAGTCTTTTATTAATAAGCTAATAAAAGACGAGTTGCGAAATGTAACTGCTCAACAAATAG
>JAIVWD010000176.1:0-7195 GCA_049190315.1 Deltaproteobacteria bacterium
AGTTATAATCAAGCACTGAATATATATAGCACGCCGAAGGCGTACCACAACTTTAGGCACTTTAGGCACTTTAGGCACTTTTTACTCATCTATCTTATGTTGCCGAATTCATTAGGCAAAAAATGGAAATTCCTATACTATCAAGTTGAGCGATTGTTGAGTTTGCCGGAAATGTAAGGCTCAGCTTGTGTAAACTGAAGTTCGGAGTAATGATGTTTGGATTAAAACAGGTAATAAAAAAAATATTTGGGGGGGGAAAGCAGAAGACCTCCAATACTAAAAAACCGCCCGATGATGTCATCCGTTCCCGTTTCAAAACAAAGTACTGGAACTTTAAAAATCTTTTAGGCATTAATAACACAATCCTTGAAAGCATGTCGAAAATTGAACTCGCACTGCAAGGAAGTCAAAGATTCAGCATGGAATTCATTCGTGAGAACTGTACATCTATTTCAGTAAACATATATAAACTAATTAAAAAAACAAACGATATTTCCGACGGCCGTTATGAAACACTCTATCATGCTTTTGCAGATATTCAATATGGAATAAATCAGATACTTGAGGAAAGGAAAAAATCTTTCGATGGTAAACTGGTACTGTCAATCGAAGAGATAAATACAGTCAGCGCAAACTATGCCGGCAGCAAGATGGCTAATTTAGGCGAAATTATGAACCTGACAGGTATTAATGTTCCGCATGGTTTTGTTATTACTGTTTCTGCGTATCACCTGTTTTTGGAGCATAGCGACCTGCAAAAAAATATCAACCAGCAGCTTCAATCTGTTGATATTGAAGATATAAAAATGCTGGAAATGGCCAGTTCAAATATACAAAAGCTTATTATGCAATCACCTGTTCCTCCGGAACTCGAAGCTGCAATATTTGATGGATACAAACGTCTGCAAGAAAAAACAGAAAAAGACGTCAAAGTTTCAATGCGCAGCAGCGCCTTGGGTGAAGACAGCCGGGAATCCTCATTTGCCGGTCAATATCACACAGAACTGAATGTCAGCTTTAATACACTGATTGACTCTTATAAAAAAATACTTGCCAGCAAGTATTCCATCCAGGCCATTACATACCGTTTCAATAAGGGTCTTCGCGACGAAGATATTATTATGTGCGTCGGTTGCATGGCCATGGTCGAAGCTATTTCCAGCGGAGTTATGTATTCGAAAGATCCGGATGGCATTCATAACGACATAGTTATAAATGCAGTGCCTGGATTAGGAAAAGCAGCGGTTGAGGGCAGCGTATCTCCTGATTTATTTGTAGTCTCTAAAAAACAACCGTTTCAACTCCTTAAAAAAGAAATTCATATCAAGAATCAGGAAATTTTATTTTTTTCCAATAAAGAATTACAGACTGTCGAATTGTCTGAGCCGGAAAAATACGAGCCGGCCATCACAGATAAACAGGCATATTCTTTGGTAAAACATGCAGTTATACTTGAAAATCACTTTAATACTCCTCAGGACATTGAATGGGCCATAGAAAAGGACGGTATGGTCAGGATACTACAGAGCCGTCCACTGAAACAGCTAATAAAAGAAGATAATGAACCTAAAGATACCTTAGCCATAAAAGTTAATAATCCAACAATATTTAATGGAGGTGTTGCAGCAAGTCCTGGTGTGGCCTGCGGGCCGGCATTTATTGTGAACTCTGCCGAAGAAATTTACAAATTTCCTAAAGGCGCTGTTTTGGTGGCAAAAAACTCTCTGCCCCAGTGGGCTGCAATACTAAACAGGGCTGTTGCGGTGGTAACCGACCATGGAGGAATTGCCGGTCATTTGGCCACAGTTTCAAGAGAATTCGGCATCCCGGCACTTTTTGGTACGTTTGTAGCTACCAGCAAAATTAAAGATAAAGCCATAATCACAGTTGATACATATTCGCGTAAAGTCTATAAGGGGAAAGCCGAAGCATTATTAAGAGAGTTCCCTGCAGGACGTATCAGTTCAATTAAAGGCAGCCCTGTTTATATAACACTTGAAAAAGTACTAAAGCATATAACCCCGCTAAATCTTACTGATCCAAAAGGCAATAATTTTACGCCTGATGGCTGCCACACATATCACGACATCACCCGATTCTGCCATGAAAAGGCTGTAAAAGAAATGTTTGATTCAGGCAAAAACAACAGGAAAATCAGGGCAGGAAAAAGACTGGTTGTAAATGATGCCCCAACACAGTGGTGGATAATTGACCTGGGCGACGGCTTAAAAGGATCAATGGAAAAAGATACTGTAAGGCTTGAAAATATAGCATCAGCTCCGATGCTGGCCATATGGGAGGGAATAACTGCGGTAGAATGGGACGGCCCGCCTCCGATCGATACCAGAGGATTAATGTCCATCATGGTTCAATCTACCATGAATCGTGATCTGTGCGCATCAGGTCAGTCCAGTTATGCGCAAAACGACTGCGCTATTATTTCAAAAAACTTTTGCAATCTCAGTTGCCGGTTTGGTTATCATTATTCGGTTGCGCAGACCTTTGTCAGCGACCAATCCAGAGAAAATTACATAAGGTTTTGTTTTAAGGGTGGTGCTGCAGATCTAAACAGAAAATTCCGCAGGATGAAGCTTATAGAAGAAATCTTGGCCAGGTATGATTTTCAGGCCGAAATACATGAAGATTATATGAATGCTAATATTGAGGGGTATGATAAATGTTCCACAATAAACCGTCTTAAGGTACTAGGTTATCTTATAATGCATACAAGGCAACTGGATATGATAATGAGCAACCCTGCAAGAGCAGCTTATTACAAGAAGAAATTCCTGAAAGACATCTGCTTCCGGTTTCCGCAAGCAGGTAAACAGGCTAAAGACTGAAGCTCCCTAACAGCCTTAAGCCTTCAGCCTTCTACCTTCAGCCTAAATACCTGAGCTGCTACAATGCCTTAACTGTAAGATAGATTATATATCCAACATAGCAGGATAAAAGGACAACTCCGTCTCTTCTCATAACTGTGTTTGTTTTTCTCATCATTACCCAGGGAAGAAAACTAATAAACATCATAACCAGGTAATCAATCAGTAAACCGCTCTGAATAAAACCACCTGGAATCAAAACAGGTCTAACCAGAGAGGCTGCCCCAAGCACCCCGAGTATGTTGAAAACATTGCTTCCCACCAGATTGCCGATGCTGATATCCATTTCCTTTCTCATAGCTGCCACAACAGAAGTGGCAAGTTCTGGAAGCGAAGTTCCTAATGCTACAACTGTAAGTCCAATAAACTTTTCGCTTATGCCAAATGTATGCATAATTTTTACTGCCGAATCTATGAGTATCTGTGCACCTGCTACTACGAATAGAATTCCCGCTATAATCAAGGTAATTTGCCTCGCCCTGGAAGGAATGTCTTCAATGTCCTCTGCTACAAGCTCTTTACTAAAGCCCCCTCCGCTTGATGCTTGTCTATTTCCTTTTACCGCATAATAATAGTTCAAACAGACATAAATGATTATTCCACCTAACAGAGTAGCCCCCTCAAGCCTTCCTATTTTAGAATTTAGAGAAATCAGCAGGAGATATAAAGATATTCCGAGCATAATAGGGATATCCCGCTTAACAACGGATTCATTACTTTTAATGGGCATAAATAAAGACGCCAGACCGAGGACAAGAGCTATGTTGCAAATATTGCTTCCAACAACATTGCCTACGGCTATCATGCTCTTTTCTTGCAAAGACGAAATAATACTTACAACAAGCTCTGGTGCCGAAGTGCCGAATGCAACCACAGTCAAGCCTATAACCAGTGGCGTTAAACCAAGGCTTCGCGCGAGACTGGACGCTCCTTTTACAAGCCACTCCGCTCCATAGTAAAGCATCAACAATCCTACAACAAATAACACCCAGGTAAGCACCATCTCTTAAATCTCCATGTATAAAGCCATTAGATTAATTTAGTTTCAATAAATGTAACTACTCAGGTATTTAGCTGAAGGCTATAGGCTGAAGGAAACAGATGATTCCTGAGTGTTATTCTCTATGGTTGGGACGCTTTAAGAAAATATTGGCTTCCGGGAGTCTTTTCCCTAAAAGCCTTCAGTCTTCAGCCTAACCAACCTGAGTAGTTATCTATAACAAATGTTTCAGAGTTAACAAACAATATAAATTTCTGTAGCCGTTCACGGCTTGAAACTTGAAATTGGAAATTGGGAAGAACAGTACAAAAGCATGAAGGCCAAGGTTCCAATTTCGACGTTCCGTGAACGCTTACAATAAATATAAAATATTTCTTGACGGTTGACGTAACTTGTCATATCATTGAGCCATGATAAAGACTTTTAAATGCAAAGATACGGAAAAACTTTTTAATGATTTAGATGTAAAAAAATTTAGAAGTATTTCCAAGACTGCACGGATAAAGCTTGAAGTTCTGAATGCTGCCGTATCGTTAGATAGCTTGCGAGTTCCACCAGGAAACAGGCTCGAACAATTAAAGGGGAATAGAAAAGGTCAACCTAACATCAGAATTAACAATCAATGGCGTGTTTGTTTTATGTGGAAAGAAGAAAGTGCCATGAAAGTAGAAATTGTTGATTACCATAAGGGGTGAAACCATGACAAAAACATTATCTCCAATTACACCGGGCGATGTACTATTAGAAGAATTTCTTAAGCCAATGAACATCACTCAAAATCAATTATCAAAAGACATTAGTGTACCAGCAAATCGAATTAGCCAGGTTGTTCATGGTAAAAGAGAAATTACTGCTGATACCGCACTAAGGCTTGGTAAATATTTTGGAATAGAACCAGAGTTTTGGCTTAATCTACAGGTACGGTACAATATGAAAATAGCTCAAAACAAGATAGGAAAGAAGATTGAAAAAGAAGTCAAGGTGTATTTCCCTCAAGCTCAAATGCCCGATCACGCGAATGCATGAGTCGAAATGGTGCAACATAGCGATAAGCAAAAGAATATGCAAATCGGGGTAGATAAAGGTTTAATTGAAATGTTTTTAAAAATGACACCTGAAGAACGCCTTCGAACAAATGATAATACAATACGAGCACTTATTGAGTTAAGAAATGCCTTCAAAAAACGAAAAACCTCGGGTCTCCGATCTAAGCGCTCTGCTTAAGGGACTCAAGGAAGCCGGTGTAGAGTTTGTTCTTGTCGGTGGGGTGGCTGCTGTAGTTCAAGGAGCTCCAGTTACCACATTTGACCTTGATATTGTTCATCGTCAGACTGATGAAAACATTGAGAAGCTGATGAAGTTCCTAAAATCAATCGATGCATACCAACGCCGCCCCGATGACAAAGTAATAGAACCGGATGAGAAGGACCTGAAAGGGAAAGGACATGTACTTTTAACAACACGTTTCGGGCCGCTGGATGTTTTGGCGGTCATCGAAGAGGGTCGTGGTTTCGAGGAACTTTTTACGGATACTGTTGAGATAGAATTTCAAGGTTTCAAAATTTATGTTCTTAGTCTTGAGACTATTGTTGCATTGAAACGTGAGTCACAAAATCCGAAGGATCGGTATCGGTTGCAGATTTTAGAAGAAACCTTGCGCCAGATGAGAGAAGAAAATGATTGATAAACTGATAAATATTCCTGTTAAGACAGATGCGATAAAAAAATATTTGGAAGAACGTTTTGGCGGAAAAGTTGAAATTCTTGGAGTCAAAAAGCTTGGAAGCTTTACTGATACAATAAAAAAGTTGGGCTATGGAGATACATTTCTGGTTACATTTCGCAAAGAAGGTAAAGACCGCTCGGTCGTATTTTCTACAATGCGAAAAGATAAATACGGCCACCAGTATTTGTGGGACAGAGCTAACGTTTTGATGTTTCAGTATGATGCCGGCCAACGCCTTCCCAAACACGCCCATCCCCTGGATGTCGGATATTTCAACCCTGAAGGAACAGCTCATTCTGTTCGAGATGCAAACATCTTTTTTTTACTCACGGAAAAAGTCGAAGGAACTGACTACTTTTTAGATTTAAAGCGCCTTAAAACTGAGACCCTGACCGATCTTGATATAGAAAGGGCAAAAACGCTTGGCGAGTATCTGGCTGAAATTCACAGCGAAAAAAAAGATGAGCCCGAGCTTTATACAAGAAAAGTCAGAGAGCTTCTTGGGCATGGCGAATGCATAATGGGAATTGTTGATGGATACCCGGGAAATTATGAATTTTTCTCAGATGCTGCTTTTTGTGATATTGAAAAGCGTTGCGTTGAATGGCGCTGGAAACTAAAACAATATACCCACCGCCTGTGCCGTGAACACGGTGATTTTCATCCATGGAATATCAAATTTAGAGAAGGAACCGATTTTTCAACATTTGATCGAAGCAGGGGAGAATACGGGGAAGCTGCTGATGATGTTTCCACATTGAGTATCAATTATCTGCTTTATTCTCTCTTAAAGCACGGCAAATTATATGGTGACTATAAAAAATTGCACGATATTTTTATAGAAACCTATCTGGAAAAGACAAAAGATCAGGAAATTTTTAAAGTTATTCAACCTTTTTATGCTTTCAGATGTCTTGTAATAGCTTCTCCTGAATGGTATCCAAACCATCCTGCAGATGTACGCAAAAAGCTTTTTAACTTCACAAGAAATATTTTGGCAACAGATACAATGAATATAGATGAAATCAACAAATATCTCGAATAAAGGGCTCGCTAAAGGCTGGGCTGTATGGTTTACAGGGCTTCCCGGTTCAGGTAAAAGTAAAATATCAAAGCTTGTATATGATATGCTGGCTGATGAAGGAATAACCTGTAAACGAATTGAGCTTGATGCAATACGAAAAAAATATGTTGATAAACCGGAATATACTGATAGCGAACGTGATTTTATCTATAAAAAACTGGTTGATCTTGCAGCGGAAAATGTGCAAAATGGGATTAATGTCATAATAGATGCCACCGCTCATAAACAATTATACCGTGATAATGCCAGAAAAAAAATCAAGCGTTTTGCGGAGGTAATGATAAAATGCCCTCTTTCAGTATGTATAGAACGGGAATCTAAACGCAAAAATGGTCATATTGTTTCGCAAATGTACCTTCGGGCTTTGGAAAGAAAGCAAAAGGGCTCAAAGTTTGAAGATTTGGGCAAGGTGATAGGGGTTGACATTCCATACGAAGAAAACCCTCTTGCAGAAATTATTATTGACAACAGCAAAAATACAGCTCAAAAAAACGCCTTAACCG
>JAIVWD010000177.1:0-7167 GCA_049190315.1 Deltaproteobacteria bacterium
ACTTTCATTGTAGCTATCCAGTAAATCATAAAATATAATCAAAACATAAAGAAGGTGTGTATCAAGGTATAAGGATTTAGATTTGGATTAACAGGAAAAGTTTCGATAATTTAAATCCTGAATATCCCTGGCCCAGACCTGGTCTATAGGCTTTAGTGAGCTAATTTTTAGGTTTCAACGAAAAATAGAGAACACAACTCAAATTATCGCATAGCACCAGGGCAGGCTTGTAAATCCTGTCCAAAAAATAATATTTAAAAGCGCTAAAGCGTTACAATTTAATAAACTTTGTAAGACGACAATTTGAAATGATTAAAAATACTTCGAGCAATAATGAGCTTTCTTTTTTAGCATGCAGTTATAGTGTATTTTTATGCATTATTTTCGGGGCCAATGCTGTTGCCATTAAAATCAGCCTTTTCGGACTGGGCGTTTTCACAACAGCCGGACTCCGTTTCACTATAGCTTCTATAGCTATTTGCCTGTGGGCAAAGGCAAGCGGACTTTCATTTAAGATCAGGGAAGGGCAGCTTTATCAGCTTTTTGTTATAGGGATGATTTTTACTGCTCAGTTATCCCTGTTTTATTTAGGGTTAAGTAAAACCAATGCTTCCAGAGGAACTCTGGTTGTTAATATTTTACCTTTTTTTGTTCTTTTTCTGGCTCATTTTTTTTTACCGGGAGATCGGATTACAATACGGAAAATAACAGGCATGGCTATAGGTTTTACAGGCGTTGCTTTTGTTTTTCTTGAGAAAGATGTAACAGCAAACTTTCAGAGCGGAGATCTCATTATTCTTGCAGTTGCCTTTTTATGGGCATGCAACATTGTTTATGTTAAAAGAATAATAGATAGTTTTGAAGCATTTCATATTGTACTCTATCCCATGATTTTTTCTGTCCCTTTCTTTTTTATTGGGGGTTTTCTGTGGGACACCAGTATGATAGCATATGTTGATTTAAAAATTCTGGGGTCTCTGTTATATCAAAGCCTTGTTACTGCTGCTTTTGGTTTTGTGGCCTGGAATAAGATGCTTCAGAAATATGGAGCTACAGCACTTCATTCTTTTGTTTTCATTATGCCCATAGCCGGAGTTATGCTGGGCGGGATAGTTCTTAATGAACCCATTACCTTTAATATCATAATAGCCTTGTTACTTGTTGTGTCAGGGATTGTAGTGATTAATTTTAAGCCAAAAAAACCGACGACTATATTTCCACTTGGCAGGGGAATATAATCAGAAATTTACAAACTCAAAAAAGTAAGTTTTACAGTTTCATTTCTCCACAGACAGGTAATTAAATTTGAAAAGTTCTGAAACTCACGCAACAAGTGATCCTAAAGAAAAAACAGCATTCAAACAATAACAAAAATGCCTTTATATATTGAAATTGATACATTATGCCAAAGATGTACATGAGCGGCCGTTTTTTCTTAAGGCTCACTAATGCGTTCAAACAGTCAGCCCTTTTCAAATTTAATTACCTGTCTGTTCCGTAGTAAAAATGAGTATGTAAATTCTGATAATAGAAAAGGCACTTTTTACAAGGCCGTAAGCTTTAAGGAGTAAATTTATGAACATTTCAACGATATATTTTGACCAGGTTAATGTTCAGTTGAAAACAGGTATTGATATTGTTGACATAAGCCATGAACTTCAAAGACTGATTAAAAAATCCAAAATAATAAACGGGACATTAAATGCTACAGTTGTTGGATCAACCGGTTCTATAACCACAATTGAATTTGAGCCAGGAGTGGTGGAAGATTTAAGACAAGCTATTAACAGGATTGCTCCTCCTGATCTGGAATATGAGCATGAAAAGGCATGGCACGATGGAAACGGCCATAGTCATGTTCAGGCCGCCTTGTTAGGTCCATCTATTGCATTGCCGGTCAGAGAAAGCAGGTTAATAACAGGCACATGGCAGCAGGTGGTTGTTATTAATCATGATAATAAAGCCAGAAAAAGAACAGTTGAGGTAACAATTATAGGTAGCGCAAAAGAGGGCTAAATTTGTGACACCATTACCCTGCTTCTCGCTTTCTGAGATCTTGAAATTTAATTCTTTTTTGTATATACTTTATTTTTATAGGTTGCCCTTTGAACTAAGGGCTCGGTCAAAAATAACTTGGCATTTTTGCATCCCGACTTCACCATATCTTTAACCGATCTTCAATCGCACCTGATCTTAGTAAAATTGGCCTCGAAATAGCTCGCTATTCCTGCGGTTTTGCTCAATCAGATCGATTAAATCTACGGCAAATTCGAGCGCAAATTCTACCAAGTTATTTTTGACCGAGCCCTAAATCAAAACAGGAAGAGTGTTGACATGAATCTGAAAGTACTACTGGTAAGACCACATGTTTTTTTGCCGACTTCGCAGTGGCTTCAGTCGATGTTGCGACTGGAGCCCTATGCTCAGGAACTCATTGCCGGTGCCGTTCAGCCCCCGCATGATGTGAGGATTTGTGACTTGGCGGTTGAAGATAAACCGATTGATGCATTCCAGCGTGTTTTGCAGGCATACCAGCCGAACTTGGTCGGTTTTGGCGGTTTCTCCAGTCAGTTCCGCACGAATTGTGAACTGGCGGCAATTACCAGGGAACTCCTGCCGAATGCTATAACGTGCTTGGGAGGGGTACATGCTTCCAGCATGCCGACCGACTGCAAGTACCCGGACCTTTTCGACTTCATCGTTCGCGGCGACGGTGTATCCGCCATGAAGGTTGTGATCGCTGCTCTAGAGAAGAATGAGTCGCTACCGGAGTCCGATTGGATTCTGCCCACGGCGTCGCCGAACTTCGACAAACTGGCGATGAAGTCGCCGCCGGCGTTGCATTTGGATGGCATCAACACTAAACCGCGCCGCGAACTGGTTGACATGTCGAAGTACTTCTGCATTTGCTACGGCCAACCGGGCGAGAAGATAGACACCTTGTTTCCTGAGATCGCCTGTGTGCGCACCAGCGTTGGCTGTCCAAACCGTTGCAGCTTCTGCGTGGTCCACTTCCTGGCCAAAGGCAAGTACCTCCAGCGTAACGTCGAGGAAGTGGTCGAAGAGATCGCCTCCCTACCGCAGAAGTATATATATTTCGTCGATGACGAGACTTTTATCAATACCAGGCGGATGCAGCGGATAGCTGAGATGCTGCTCGAACGCGGCATCAAGAAGAAGTACATCTCCTGGGCTCGTAGCGACACGGTGTGTAAACATCCTGAGCTGTTCGATCTGTGGAAGAAAGCCGGCTTGGAGCTTGTCTACATTGGTTTTGAATCACTGGAGGATGAGAATCTCAACGCCTACAATAAAAAGACGACGGCGTCCCAGAACAGGGAAGCCCGTGAAATTCTGCGGAAATTGAATCTCAACATTCATGCCGCCCTGATGGTGAATCCGGATTTCGAGGAGAAAGACTTTTTGACCGTCCAACGAGCGATCAAGGAAATGGCGCCGGCTGAATTCGCGTTCACTGTCTACTCACCGCCGCCTGGCACACAGGAGTTCGAGGAATCCCGAGACAAATTCATCTGCGACGACCCCTGTCTTTACTACGATTGTCTGCACACGATCCTCCCAACCAAACTTCCATTGAAGAAGTTTTATCGCTATTTCTCCATCCTCTATGCATTGGGTGCAGCAAGGATTCCGGCGAAGGTCAACAAAGTGAAGCTGCCGTTGCGCGACCACATCAAGTTCGTGCTGGGCGGCATGAAATTCGGCTGGCAGATGTACCGGATGTACCGGGAATACGATCGGAAGTACTGGTGATCGGAAGTCGGATAAAGAGAGATAGACTTTCAGATAAATAATTTCACTACGTTATCAGTCGTCGACGTATAACTAATACGCCTTCCTCCTTCTGGCCTTGTGAAATTAATTATCTGAAAGTCTAGAGTTCAAGAGTTGAGCTCCCAGCTATTGAAACATATTGTCTTGACACTGAAATGATCGTGAATTATTTATGCACTGTAACTACTCAGGTGGATAGGCTGAAGGCTGAAGACTGTTAGGAAAAAGCGCATTTTGAAGCCATGTTTGGTGCAAGAATCAGATGTTTCCGCTAAAGTACGGCAATCGTGCTCTTCTGACCCCTTCAGCCTAAACAGCTTCAGCCTGACTACGTGAGTAGTCATGCACTGTGTAACTTGTGCCTGCCCAGTGGGTTTTGGAGATCGTACTGGGGTAATCCGTGGATTAAAAAGGAGGAAAACAAGATGAAGAAATTATTAATGGTGGTTGTCATTATTGGACTGGCGGTTTTTATGGCTTCACATGCCTTTTGCGGGGAGAAAAAAGAACCCGCTCCTGATTACGGATATGGTTACCATATGATGGGCCAAGGCTATGGTATGGGTAGCCATATGATGGGAGAAGATACGCAGGGAAGGGGTATGTATAGACGTGGCCGAGCCTATAAACCAAGAGCATTGCAGTCAATGAAGCCGGAACAGCGGGAGAAATGGCAGAAAATGCGGGCCGCTCATATGATGGATACCATGGATTTAAGAATGAAGCTGGCCGCAAAACGTGTTGAACTGAGAACATTATGGGCGCAGCCGGAAATGGATGAAGACAGGATCAAAAAACTGTCAAATGAGGTATCCGAACTTCAGGCCGGACTTTTAAAAATGCGCAACCAGCATCTTTTGCAGTGCCGCCAGAAATTCGGCGGTCAGGGCTGGGATTGCCCGGGCGGTTGGTAGCGAATTTAATCCGTATCTCCCTTAATCAGTTCTTTTGCTATTTCTATATCGTAAGCACTGTTTGGATTAAAGTCTTTGCCTTTATACATGTTTGCAGCCTGTTTGATTGCATCGTAAGGCACCCACTTGTGATCTGTCCAGAGATCAGGGTCGTCTGAATTCCAGAGCCTGAAATATATATTGCCTTCTGATCCACTCACATACATACGAACTTTTTTATTTTGAGGGAAAGGATGATAATATAGTCCCTTTTCGTCTTTCATTTGTTTTGTTTCCTTTTATAAAAAATCTTTCCAACCCGCTCAATATGCTTGATCAAATCGGGGTTGGCGATATGGTGGTATATGGAAAGGTCTAATGTGTAAGGCAAAAGCAGGTCATCAAGATCAAGGCTGATTTTGTTTAGCAGTTTCAAGTTTAATTTTTTACCTTTTAATGCCAGGTCAACATCAGACCCTGATTTATAGTTGCCTTTGGCGCGGGAACCATACAGGACAACTTCCTCTACTTTTTCGTAGTTGGCAAATATGCTGTTTATCTTTTTTACGGTTTCTTCTTTTAATCCGTATTGCATATTATTCTTTATCAAAAACGGCTTGCCCTGGAACTGAACGCAGGCTTTCCAGTTTTGCTTTCAACTGTGTAAAAAGCGAATAATACACTTCCACCACTGCCTGACATATTTCTTTGGCTGTTTCTTCACTATAGGTATGCGAAGTTTTATTCCTGCTTGCAAGCATATCCATCCAGCTTTCGCCATCATCTATTAAACCCAATTCAAAAGCTTTCCGAATTGCGTCTCTTGAACCGTAAATATCTGTTTGTCCTCTATATTCGAGAAAGTCTTTTAAGGTATTCCAGGCAAGCTCATAGGTGTATTCAAAAGCTTTAATAAGCCCTTGTTCTTCAAGCTCCGACAATTCACCTTTATCAATAAACTTTTGCATCCGGCTCAATGCTTTTTGGTAATTTGCAAAACGTTGTTCCCAGCGAATATCTTTGTTTCCAGTTGCCATAATTCAAAAACCTGTTTTCCCCCAATTCTTGTAAAAGTTCAGCCACTATAGGCTTTTCTATACCACTATCTTTTTATTGGAGCAATACTGAATTAACGAGTTTTTTACAATTCTTTTCCATTTAACTTGCCTCTCAATATGGAATTTGGGATGTTGCACTTATAAGTTGAATTTAGGTAGTAAATTCAGTAAAGATCTTTTTCAATTATAAATTTTCTTAAGTTCATCATATAATCTTATTGAGACATTTTTGCAATATCCACAAAATTGAAGGAGTCTATATCTATGCGAATACATTTTATGATCGTTCTTATAGCTGCTATTATTATAAACGGGTGTGGGGCTCCTAATATAAAGCTCTTTACCGACGCTTCGGACCCACTTCAAGAGTTTACTCTCCAGGGCAAAGAAAAAGGTAAAGTATTGATTATCCCTGTTAGAGGAATTATCTCGGATAGTACTAAGAAAGGCGTGTTTTACGACATGCCAAGCATGGTCCAGGAAATCGTCTCACAGCTCAGGATAGCTGAAAAAGACGAGGAAATAAGAGCGGTTCTCCTAAAAATCGATTCGCCGGGTGGTTCCACTACCGCAAGCGATATTCTCTATCACGAAATAATGGCTTTCAAGAAGCGAACAGGAGCTAAAGTCGTTGCCGCTATGATGGATATAGCTGCATCAGGCGGTTACTATGTTTCCCTCCCATCTGATTTAATTATAGCTCACCCTACAACTGTTACAGGTTCTATAGGCGTAATCTTCTTGCGGCCAACAGTGACTGATCTTATGGGAAAAATCGGCTTAGATATTGAGGTGATCAAGTCTGGTCAAAACAAGGACATGGGATCTCCTTTTCGACAGAGCACTGAAGAAGAGCAGAAAATTTTCCAGGACCTTATTAATGAATTGGGTGGAAGATTTATAAATCTTGTTGCTAAACACCGAAAAATTGATCAAAATATTTTATCTGATATCTCTACTGCACGAGTATATCTCGCAAGGGAGGCTTTGCAACTGGGGCTTGTGGATAAAATTGGCTATTTAAACGATGCTGTCCTGCAGGCCAAGAAGCTGGCTGGACTTAATGAAGACTGCAAAGTAATAGTTTATCGCAGAACCAGATACCCAAACGACAATATCTATAATACATCTACCACCAAGTTCGGAAGTCAAGGATTGTCACTAATTGATCTGGGCATCCTGGACTCCATAACTTCACTTAGCACCGGTTTTTATTACCTTTGGCCGTCTGTAGCAATTAACAAATAAGTGTAACTACTCAGGTGGATAGGCTGAAGGCTGAAGACTGTTAGGAAAAAGCGCATTTTGAAGCCATGTTTGGTGCAAAAATCAGATTTTTCCGCCAAAGTACGGCAATCGTGCTCTTCTGACCCCTTCAGCCTTCAGCCTTCAGCCTTCAGCCCTCAGCCTTCAGCCTTCAG
>JAIVWD010000178.1:0-7157 GCA_049190315.1 Deltaproteobacteria bacterium
ACTTTCAGATAAATAATTTCACTGTGTTATCAGTCGTCGACGTATAACTAGTGCCTGAACGAAAACTGCTAATTTTTCCAATTTCTGCGTCAAGCTTAAATTTTAATCCTCAAAATACTCCATGTATTTCTGCGGTTAAAATTTGCGCCTTCCTTGAACTTGAAAAAATTTTCTAGTTTTCGTTCGGGCACTAATTAAGAAAGGATAGTTATGCACTGACATCAGCAGCCTCTGTTGTTGCAACAAACGGGATCATGAAAGGCAAAATGGGACCCATTTTGCCTTTCAGTCCCCAAAATTATTAATTCAACTACACTGTAAATATGTACGACCTCTTCTTCCGGTATATATAAGAGCACAGGAGTTTTAAAACCCTTTGCTTCAGCATCCTTCAAAGCCTTTTCAGGATCATCCCCTACACCTACAATACTATTGTCATCAAAGCTTTTCATAGCAACATAACGTCCATTAAACTCATCCGTAGTTACTAATACCTTCTCCATAACTCCCTCCTTCTAAACAACATATTTTATAGCAAGACGATTTGCAGCGTTGTAATCATTTATTCCTATGGCATCAGACATTCCTATTGGAAGGGATGTTGAGCGTCCTAACGGTGCGAGAATTTTTTTAAGTTCTGTGTCAAAGCTCAGAAAGACGTCCACTACGCGCTGTGCAACCTTATCGACATCAAGACGCCTGTAAAGACGTGGATCTTGAGAAGTTATCCCCTTTGGGCATAACCCGATGTTGCATATGTTGCATCTGTCTGTTTCTGACCCCAGACATCCGGCAGCAGCCTGCATGATGTATTTTCCGATTTGCACACAGCTTGCGCCTAACATGATGAGTGCGGCAGCGTTTGCCGCCAGGTTACCGTTTTTCCCAATACCTCCCCCTGCAATAAGCGGAATTTCATTCTGCATTCCTGTTTTGACAAGGTTGAGATAAGCGTCGCGTATATTGCTCGCTATTGGATGCCCCATATGATTCATTGAGACATTGTAAGCAGCTCCGGTTCCGCCGTCTTCTCCGTCAATGGCAAGGCCGGCAGCATAAGGATTTCTGGTCAGGTTGTTCAAAACCGCCAGAGCTGTTGATGTGGCAGAAATCTTGGGATAAACAGGAACCCTGAAACCCCAGGCCATTGACATGGATTGTATCATCTTCGCAACTGATTCTTCTATTGAGTATTGCGTCTGATGTGTGGGCGGGCTTGGAAGGTTCACTCCTGTGGGCACACCACGGATCGCTGCAATCAGCTTGTTAACCTTGTACCACATAAGAAGCCCTCCATCACCGGGCTTTGCTCCCTGGCCATATTTTATTTCTATGGCGCAAGGATCTTCCTTCATATCAGGAATATCATGAATAATTTCATCCCAGCCGAAATAACCGCTTGCAATCTGAAGGATAACATACTTTAAAAACCTGGAGCGAAGCAATCTCGGCGGGCAGCCGCCTTCGCCAGTACAGATGCGAACAGGCATAGATAATTCTTCATTAAGATAGGATACACCCAGTTGAAGTCCTTCCCACATATTTGGCGACAGAGCTCCAAAAGACATCCCCCCTATCATAAGAGGATATATTTCTCTTACAGGCGGTATCCAGCCGTTTTCGTTAAGAAAAGTTAAATTTTCTTCAGGAGATAAAATTCTTCCAAGCAGCGTTGTGAGTTCAAATTCGTGACGGCCGGCATCAAGTGCAGGGTCTGTCAGCATTGAAATTCTTATGAATTTTATCATATCTAAAAGACTGTCCGGATTACTTCGCCTGCCTCCGCGACGGCGGGGTTGCCCACCCTGATTAATATGATATCTAAGTTTATCTGCCTCGTCACTTTTTGCAGGTATTATCGCGTCATTAGGACAGACCAGATTGCACATGGCGCATCCAACACAGCTATATGCCGGATCAGTTTTCTGCCTTATTCCATAATAAATCTTAAAATCATTGGATGGAGTACTTTCCAGTCCAATGCTTGTTTCTATGGTTCTTTTGCGAAAGACTCCCAGTTCAATTGCATTTACCGGACATACGGCAGTACATTTCCCGCAAAGAGTGCATTTGTCTTTATCCCACATGATCTGCCAGGGCAGATCTTTTACACTTAAAGTGGAAGGGGCAATTGGTCTGTTTGACGACATATTTTAACCTCCTGACGTTCAGGGCTTACTATGGCTGTGTCAAGATGCATTGGTTGAAAGTCTTTACTCTTGTCACGGTCGGGGAGAGCTGCGTCTAATCCGCATATTTCAGAAGAAAAGGCAAAAACTCCCTGCTTCCCTCCCACAACACCAGGCCGCAGTTTCTTTCTATCCTGAGCCATGAAAAGGGTATTGTTGGGCAGACATCCAATTACGCAGTTTGGTCCGTCTATTATAAGTCTTCTGCAAGAATGTTTGAGCTGTTTTAAAAAGAAAGCATTTGGATGATCTTTAAGATCTTCATTCTGAAGCGGAGTTATAATATGTTTGTAAGCTTCAATGCCAAGTCCGAGTTTTGTAAATATATAATGCAGAATATGCGTAAAAATTTCTGAATCCGACTGGTACCCCATGTACCCGTGAAATCCTCTTGATGTAAGATATTCCATGATGGGTATAAATGCGGTATTTTCTCCATTGGTCATTGTGGAAAAACCCTGAATGAAAAAAGGATGACATGCATAAAGATTGATCTCATAATTTGTATTTTGTCTGCCCTGCGCCATTATTACCCTGGCTTCCAGTTCTTTGCGGTCAAACCTTAAATAATTTGCAACATCCATGGGACTGCCGATTTCTTTAATCATAATTGTGTCAGGCCAGAAAGAAAATACGATCATATCTTTTTTTTCTTCCCCCATTTCGTGAAGCTGAAGTCGTATAATAAGAAGTCTTTCATTCAATTCCTTACGACTTAATCCATCCCATTCCTCTGGATATTCATAGGCACGGACAAGATAAATATCTCTCTTCGGCACCCATGGCGGCGGTGTTTTAGGGACTTTAATAGACAACTTGTATTTGGTCATAAAACCGATTTCCATCATAAATGTGTCCAGACGCCTTAGCCCTTTTTCGCTGAAAACACCTGACAGAATAGGGGCATCCTTCATATTTTCAAAAGGTCCTCCCAGGTCACGCAAAAAAATGCCTACACCAGAACCGTCATGCCCTTCGCGCATAACATCCAGAGCCTCTATTGCTTTCATTGGAGACAAGGGCTTATCGCTGGTTATCGCAAATAAACGGCACATTATTTTCTCCCTATATACAGAGCTCGTGAGTCATAGTATATTTCCATTTTTTATGGTGTTATCGTTTTATCGGCACAATGTAGGGGCGAATCTTGTATTCGCCCTAATTTTGTATTCGCCCAAATCAGGGCGATCACAAGGATCGCCCCTACGAAAAAACAATATAATTACAGCCTGAAAGTTCGCCCGAAGGGCGCAAGGGTAATAGGCAATAGTCTATAAAGCAATAGATATGCCAAGAAGAGAATAGGAGCTTAATTTGCTAATATTTCAATATATTTTGTTTGTCAAGTTAGAAGAAGACAAACAATAGGGCGATTGCATCAAAATTTGGTATGTTTTTGATTCTAAACAAATCAATAGGTTACAAATACCACTTCAAAAATAAGCACTGATAAGCTGCTTGCTATATTACGTAACTATTTGATTTTTAACGGTCTGAAATTTTGATGCAATTGCCCTGAGACAAACAAAAAATTACATTTCTGTTAAATTGTTAGCTAATAAACTACAAAAATGCGAGCTGTGCGGGTAAGATTTGACAAATATAAGGCTGCGAATTTTAACTTTGGCAAAAAAATCCATCAGAATGAAAAAGTAGTAGACATTTACCTCTGTATTTGAGATGGTTAGCTCCCAAGCTATCACTCATTAAAGGAGGCAACAATGGCTAAGTACAAGATCAAAGTTCATGTAGAATTGGTTGAATGTGATGATACTGTTAATCATGAGCTGACAAAAAATAATGATGGAAGTTTCTCGATGGCAATAAGCGAGCAAGATTCGGTTAGCATTGATATGTGTGAAAAATCTGTATTACAAACTGCTTACCCTACAATACGTGAGGCAGTCTCAAACCACTTAAGCGAGGTCTCAAAAAAAAAGCATCTGAAAGATCAACAGAAGGAGGAGAAGTAATACCAAACTCTCATCCATACAAGGTTGACGGTGAAATTGGGCGTTTTACTTTTACAACTCATAGCATTTTTCATGAGAATCAAAGACAGTATAACACGGCACGAGACATATTTGTAGGCCTGCAAGGTGTCGAGGTCTATAAGACTATAGGATTTAAAGATATCGCCATGATTTATGGGGATACCGAAAAATCATATCGAAAAACGGCAAAACTAATTAACCGCATTCGGCATCAAGAACAAGGAGGCACCCCACACCGTACACTTCATGAGTGTACAGAGAAAGAAGGGGAAAACGTGCTCAGTTATATTGAAGAGAGAACAAGCTGCATCCTTGTGGAAAATGGTTTCTCAGAAGATGGCATATGCCAAGATAGTAAAGCTGACTACAATAACGACAAACCAGCAACAATACCAAAAGAGCAGGTAATAGAGGCAATTGATAAATGCCGACAGGATAAAGATATCTGCGTTGAAGACATCTTGAGCAATTCTGTTCCGTACGAAGATCCAGGGAAAAGCATCAATGTTGCGATAGATGATGTTAATGTAAAGAAACAAGAGGAGTTGCGTCCAGGAGGCAGGAAACCGGAACGAGGAAAGCGAAAATATATTCACAATACAATTGCCCATATATTCAAAAAAGATGTGGGCACGTATGTGTTAAATGGCCATGGCATAAAAAATGTTCTATCGTTTTTGACTGCATTTATGTTTTATAATGGACAGATAGGCACTCGAATACAATTCTTTACTGATGGTCATAAAATATTAAATGATACAATTCTCAAGATGTTCACTTGGTATAAGAATATAGGGATTATCCTTGATTGGTATCACTTGGAAAAGAAATGCAAAGAACAACTGAGCCTGGCATTGAAAGGGCGTTTCATTCGCAACGATATTCTCGACAAACTCAGGCCATTGTTGTGGTATGGCTCAATAGACATGTCTGTGGCATATCTTGAGGAGATTTCCAAGGATTCAATAAAGGATATGGGTGCGCTTGATAAGCTTATCGCATATCTGAAGAGGAACAAACCGTACATTCCCTGCTATGCGGTAAGGAAAGAACTTGGTTTGTGTAATTCGAGCGCCATCGGCGAAAAGATGAATGATCTTGTTGTATCAGAGCGTCAAAAGCATAATGGGATGAGTTGGTCGAAATCAGGCTCTGTAAGCCTGGCAACAATCACCGCCTTAAAAAGAAATAAAGAAAGCGACAAATGGTTCGAAGCGAAGGAATTAGATTTTAAACTGGCGGCTTAATCCTACCCGCACAGCTTGCAAAATTGCCAGGGGGAGCGTGCTTGGTGTTGCCGGTATTGTCCAGACAATTCCCAGCCTTGCTATGCTGGCATTTCTGCTTCCTTTGCTGGGTATCGGCATTAAACCTGCAATCGTTGCTCTGACTCTCTATGCACTCTTGCCGATTATAAGGAATACGTACACCGGATTGACGAATATTTCCGGAGAAATAATTGAGGCTGCAACCGGCTTGGGGTTTACAAAAAAGCAGCAACTGTGGCTTGTTGAACTTCCTCTTGCTCTGCCTATTATTTTTGCAGGAATTCGGACAGCCGCGGTTATCGGGGTGGGGATTGCCACTCTCTCATCATTTATTGGTGCGGGAGGTCTGGGAGACTTTATCAATCGAGGGCTTGCCATGAATAATACGAACCTCATCCTTCTTGGTGCGGGTGCGGCAGCCGTGCTGGCTCTGACGATTGACTTTTTTCTTGGAAGAGTGGAAAGTCTTATATGGAAACGAAAATAAAACCTGACATGCAGTGGTGATCAAAAGGATTTTAAGGAAATACATTATGCGAAATTTAAAGTGCCATACGCCCCTCATCGGAATGCTGATCCTGTCATTTTTCTCCCTTTTTTTTCTTAGCTGTACAAAGGATACAGACCGCTCGACGATACGAATCGGCTCAAAAAACTTCAGTGAACAGTTCATTCTCGCTGAAATAATGGCACAGCTCATTGAAAATCGGACCACGCTCAAGGTGGAACGAATCTTCAATCTCGGCGGCACAATGATCTGTCATAATGCCCTGATGAATGGAGAGATTGGTTTGTATCCCGAATATACCGGTACGGGATTGACAGCTATTTTACAGCAGGATGTTATTGTCGATCCTGATGAAGCCTATAAAATAGTGAGCCGTAAATATCGTGATGCGTATCAATTGAAGTGGCTCCAACCCTTTGGGTTCAACAACACCTATGCCTTGACCGTTCGCGGGAGCGATGCCCGTAAAAAAGGCTGGACTGCGATAAGTGATCTTGTCTCTGCCGGGTCAGAGCTTAAAGCCGGTTTTACTGCGGAATTCATAGAAAGATCTGATGGCTATCCAGGATTGAAAAAGAAATATGATCTCTCGTTTCAATCGGTAAAGGACATGGATCCCGGATTGATGTACAGGGCGATTGCGGAAAAGGAGGTTGATGTTATCAGTGCCTTTGCAACTGACGGCAGGATAAGAGCCTATGATCTATTTCCACTGGAAGATGACAGCCTTTTTTTCCCACCCTACTATGCAGCACCAGTTGTTCGTCTTGATATAGTAAAAAAATATCCGGACGTGGAAAAAGTACTGCTCCAGATTGCCGGCATAATTGATAACAGCACCATGCAGCAACTTAATTATGCAGTTGATGAAAAAAAACAATCCCCTGAGGAAGTAGCAAGAAAGTACCTCCGGGAAACAGGTCTGATTTCAGGAAAGTAGCCTCCCAACAGCAGTGTGAACAGAGTTGGCGTTGCGCATTATGAAAGGCGTTTAAAAACCGAAGGGGCGAAGGGTGGGCGAAGGGGGTCGGACCACGCTAACCAATTAATATAATAGCAGAATACTGAATTATATGTTCTGTAAGTAGTTGATATTACAAAGCCGCATAGTCAATTTGAGGGCCAAAATGGGCAACATTCAAATCAATCGGCGGAATGGCCGAACGAATAAGGATAGATTGTGTGAGCGCAGCGAACC